>CBESNZ010000289.1:0-4537 GCA_965531045.1 uncultured Acidimicrobiales bacterium | reverse complement strand
CGACCGGGCTCGACACCGGGACCCTCGTCGCGACGACATCCGGAGCAACGACCGGCTCCGAAGCACCGACCGCGTCGGGGCCCGACACCGACGGGCCGAGCGCCACCACCACGAGAGCTTCCAGCCGGGCCACGAGCGAGGAGATCGCGGAGCGGCTCTCGCTGGACCTTCACTCGGGCCGGACGATGGCCGAAGTGCTGGAGGAAGAACTCGTGCCCGGCGTGACGGTTGCCGTCGTGCGCGACGGCGAAATCGCCTACACCGGCGCCTTTGGCATCGATCCACAGACCCGGCGACCACTCGAAGAGAACACCGTCTTTCAAGTCGGGTCGATCTCCAAGCCGGTCACCGCCATGGGTGCAGCCTGGCTTGGGCAGGCTCGAGCGCTCTTCTGGGACATGGACGTCGACGAGGTGCTCACGTCGTTCCAATTCGAACGCGGATCGGTGGCTCGTGACGAACCGATCACCGTCGAGCGATTGTTGTCGCATCGTGGCGGCATCAACGTCACCTCGTTCCCGGGCTACGACGCCGACGAGCCGACTCCGACGCTCTCCGAGGTGCTTCGCGGCTATGGCAACACCACCCGCATCCGAGCCAACCGCCCCGTCGGCCAATACTGGTACTCGGGAGGCGGCTACACGCTCCTCGAGCAGGTGATGGTCGATGCCACCGGAACGCCGTTCATCGAACTCATGGACGACATGATCCTCGAACCAGCCGGCATGGTCGACTCCACGTTCCGTTCGCCGTTGCCACAAGGTTTGCGGGCCCAGATGACCTCGCCGTCGATCGATGGACAGGCGGTCGACGCGAGGGTGCACCCAGAACATGCCGCTGCTGGGCTCTGGTCGACCGCGCCGGATCTCGCCCGACTACTCATCGCCTACCAAGGCGCCCTCGCCGGGGAGAGCAACAGCTTGCTCGACCAGCGGTGGGCGGCGCGTCTGATCGAATACTCCGCCACCAACAGCTTCGACTTGATAGTCGGCCACGGCTGGTTCCTCGATCGACCCGAGAACCCCCAATGGTTCTGGCACACCGGTACAAACGTCGGCTACAACGCCGAGATCATCGGCAGCGTCGATGGGCGTCACGGCGCAGTGGTGTTGACGAACGCCCTCGACGGTCAGGACATCATCGCCGACATCTTCGCCACGATCGCCGACATCGAAGGTTGGCAGGGCTCACCGCGCTAGGACTGCCGATCGGTCGACGTGGCGTACCCGGCAGCGACCGATGTGCACCACAGCAGCCGGGGAGCCGACCGAGGGGTGAGGAGGTCGGCGTCTATCCGGTTCGAACCACAGCGAGACCCCAGGGTCGTGCCCCCAACGTCGAAGAAGGCCGAGCGCCCGATATCGCGTTCGTTCACCCGGAAGCGGTCCTGTCCGTACAACAGGCCCCGGTCGATCACCGTGAGGTCGTGCCCGGCCGTGAAGGCATTGGAACCCGGGTTCCAGGGCATCGCTCGGCCGTTCGCCGGACGCAACGCTGCCAGCTGATTACGCGGCACCGCGTTCGCGGGGTCGACCTCGGCAGGATCGTCGCACGACTCGAAGTTGCTCGGGTTCGTCGACGAGATGCCGAAGACCGGAATCGCATGGCGCGGCGCGGCGCAGAAATGCCCAGCGACATACACCACACGATCGGAAACGGCGACAGAGAACACGCTGGAGTACATGCGGGCAATCCATCGCGGGGGCGAGGTTGCGTCGCCCGCGGTGTCGAACCGAGCCACCGTGTCACAGCCCGGGGGCCGGTCGGTTCCCCAAGACGAGACCACGATGAAGCTGCCGTCGGGGGAGATCGCCCCATCGGTGATCGCGACGCAGGGGGCGGTGGCGTACAGGTCGCTGCCCCAATTCGTGAGGACGGCGGTCGCGCCACGGATATCGATCTTCGCAACGCCGGCCCGAGTCGCGCCGTTGACCAGACGGGCGTTGTGTACCGAGAACAGCGTTGCGCCATCGGGGCTCAGCAGCACCTCTTGCCCCCACGCCCGCTCGGAGCGAAGCGGCTCGGCGAGGTTCATCACGAAACCCGTGTCGACCGCCCCTGACGTCGCATCGACTGCCCCCAACCCGCGGCGGACCTGCCCGCCGAGGCGATTGAAGTACCCACCGGCGTACACGTGGCTGTCGGTGGCCGCAATGCCGTAGACCGCGGCATTCGCGTTGGCTCGAAACGCAGCGACCAGCACACCCGCCGGCGTGAGCTTGGCCAACCGCCCACGAAAGATGCCATCGATGTGCGTAAAGCTGCCGCCGATGTACAGGGCCGATTGATCTGGCGACACGGCGATGTCGAACACCTTGCCGTCGACGACGGGGGCGAAGCCGGTGTCGATTGCCCCGGTGTTGATGTCGTAGGCGAAGAGGTTCGGTTGGGTGATCACGGTGCCGTCGGGCAAGCCGACGCGATCAAAACGACCACCGACAATGATCCGAGTGCCGATCTGCGCATGCGCGTGCACCTCTCCGTCGAGCACGCTGGGCAAGCCGAGCCGCGGCTGTTCGGGCACGAGGACGTCGGGTCGAAAGGCCACCGCTTCAGCGTTCGGCGCGAGCAGCGCTCCGATCAACAGGGTTACGAGCCCGATGACGAGCGCCGCGACCGTGTGCATAGGGGCGGTGTGCATAGGGGCGGTGTGCATAGGGGCGGTGTTCATGGAGACAGCGTGTCTGCCGTTTCCGCGCCCGTCCTGCCAGCTCATCGTGTCACCCTCGCTTCGGTACCTGCGACCGAGCCGCCACGCGCGAAGGTACCGGTCGAACCGCTCGTTGGAAAAGCCCAAATCGCCGATCCCGGTAGAGTCGGCCCATGAACGGCCCCTCCTCATTCGTCGCGTCGTCGGGAACACGACGCGGCGCGATCGTGACCGGCGCCAGCCGCGGCATCGGCAAAGCCACCAGCATCGCCCTGGCCGAGCACGGGTACGACGTCGCGATAACCGCTCGAACCGTGCGACGGACCGACCGGACGATGCACCCCACCATGGATCAACCCCTCCCCGGCTCTCTCGAGGAGACCGCCGAGGCCATCGAGCGGGCCGGAGCGTCCGCGTATCCGGTGGCCCTCGACCTGCTCGACGAATCCCGCATCGCTCCCGCTGCCGAGCAAGCCATCGGTTCCCTCGACCGCATCGACGTGCTGGTCAACAACGCCATCTTCACCGCCGGCGGCAACGACCAACGGTTCCTCGACGCCGACCTCGACCTCATCGACAAGCGCGTCTTCGCCAACGTCACCGCTCAGCTGCGCTTCAGCCAGCCGGTCGTCGCCGCGATGGTTCGCGACGGCGGCGGGGTGATACTCAACCTCACCTCCGGGGCCGCGTACGCTCCGCCGTTCGCGCAGCCCGGCGCCGGAGGCTGGGGAATGGGTTACGCCGTCTCCAAAGCAGGGTTTCACCGGTTCGCCCGGCAACTTGCGTTCGAGTACGCCGACGAAGGGATCGTCGCGTTGAATATCCAGCCCGGCTTCGTGGCAACCGAGCGAACCAAGATGAGCACCAACAGCGCCGCGAGCGCGAATGTTGCTCGCATCGGCATCGCTCCCGAGGTGATCGGTCGGACCATCGCGCACATCGCGACCAATGCCGCCGACTTCGATCCGGCCAGGACCGTCCAGCTGCAGGATGTCGCCGTACAGCTCGGTCTGCTCGACAAGCCCGCGGCCCTCTAGGGTCGCGTCCATGCACGTGCACGGCATCATCTTCACCGCGATCGACACCGACGCCGACAACATCGAGTCGTGGAACCGCTGGTACGACCTCGAACACCTCCCGCCGAACATAGCGCTGCCCGAGATCAAGCACGGCCGCCGCTACGTCGCACCACCCGAGCTGCACGACGTCCGCCTGCCCGCCGATCCACATCCCGGGTTCGAAGGCGGAAAGGGCGTCAATGTCACGATCTATCTCACCGCTGCCGATCCTTCCGACGCCATCGCGTCGATGACCGCTGAACGCGAGGTTCTGGTCGCCGCGGGGCGCATGGACAACGCCGGCAACCGAGCGGTTCGCGCCGGCGATGCGATGGCCTTCGGATGGGCCTCGGCCGATCCGTCGCTGAAAATCCCCGATACCGAGGTACCGTTTCTCGCCCACCGTGCCATCCGCGTGGTGCTGCGACGGGGAGGCACCGCCGACGCCCGCGACCGAGTCGCTGCGGCCGCCGTTGCGGTCCCGGGGGTCGTCGGCGTGATGTCGTTCGACAGTCGATTCTTCGACGGGCTCAGCGCCGACATCTACCTGTTCGAAGGCGACAGTGCAGCGACGACCGAAGCGTTGCGAGCAGGCGCCCCCTATGGCGACGAGGCCGCGGTTGTGCTCGATGCGCCGTTCGACGAGATCGTCCCGTTCGACTACTCGTTCGCCGAGCGCATTCGCAACAGCTGGCTTCCGCAAGTTCTCGATACCGATCAAGTGCTGTAACCGGGCAGATGGCCGCGTGAACCGGGTGCTTCCATGACACAAACAACCCAGAGCGAACTCGACCGATGGTTATGGGCATCACCCAAGGTCGAGCTGCAC
>CBESNZ010000288.1:0-4546 GCA_965531045.1 uncultured Acidimicrobiales bacterium | reverse complement strand
GACACCGATCTTGCTGGGGGTGGCGGTTTGGCTACGGTGCGTGGTTACTCGAAGATGTCGGGGTGATCGGCGACGATCTCGTCCCAAAGGGGCTGGAACTGGAACCACCCGGAGAAGTCGTTCCCCGACTGGCTGTAGCTGTACTCGGCGGCGCCTTGGCTGATCTCGACGGGTTCGCCCGCGGCCTCGGCCGTCAGTTGTACCTTGCACGCCCGTTCGAGCGCACAGAACCACCACGCCGCAGAATCGACGGATCCACCAACGGTGATGATGCCGTGATTGGCGTGGATGAGTGCCTTGCGGTCACCAAGGGTTTCGGCGAGCACAGCACCGCCGGAGACATCGTTGACGATCGCCCCACCCTCGGCGTGCACGGCAACGTCGTTGTAGAACATCGCCGCGTCCTGGGTGATCATGCGCAGTGGCCGCTGCAGCGACGAAAACGCCGTGCCGTACACCGAATGGGAGTGGGCGGCGGCCACCACATCGGGACGGGCCGCGTGGATCGCACCGTGGATGGCAAACGCCGCGGCATTGAGCGGTGCCGTGCCGTGCACGACCTCGCCGTCGTGGTTCACCAAGAGCAGGTCGGACGACTTCATGTGCTTGAAGTTCTTCCCGAACGGATTCACCCAGAAATGGTCGGTGGCTTCCGGATCCCGCACCGTGATGTGCCCGGCAACGCCCTGGTTGAAGCCCAGCAGGCCGAACAGGCGTAGCGCTCCTGCTAGCTTCGCCTTGCGCCAGGCCCGCTCCTCGTCGACGGAGTCGAAGGTCTTCGGGAACGGGATGACGGTGTCGGCGCGTTGTGGAGCGAAGTCGGAGTTGGCGAACTGCTCGGCGAGATCGGTCATGGGGCGCACTTCCTCTGGGCGATGAAACGTAATGTACGCGTGATCGAGGAGTGGCGCTATCCCTCGTCGCCGCCGAGCCACGCCTGGACGGCGGATTGGGCCCGGGGGTGGTCGGCGTTCAGGATGCGAAGGTCGAGCATTCGCTGCACGGTGAGCGACGTGAATTCTCGGGCGAGTTCGTCGGCCGATCGCGGGGCGCCGCTGGTATCGGCCGCAGCAATCGCCTTGGTGACGTGATCGAGGTGGCGCCTCGAAACTTTGTGGCCCGCGGCGTCGGCACGGTCGCGAGCCGAACGGGTGAGCTGGTTGATGGTCCGAGCGGTCAGCGGCTTCTGGCCGAGTTCGGCCCAGGCATCCGCCAGATATCTGTACAACAGTCGCCACTGTTGGGCTTCGAGCAGCGGGAACGCTCGGTCGGTGCGATGCAGTTGCCGTGCGGCGCCCGGGATCGTGCTGTCGGTGGCTTCTTCGGTGTCGGGTGCTGCGGATCGTGGGAGCAGGAAGGCCTGGCGGCCGGTGCTGATCTCGCCGTCGGGCACCGCGTGACGCACGAAGCTCTTGAAGTTGCCGTGACCGAACCAGCCGTCGCTGACTTCGGCGCCGAAGTCCCGTTGCAGCTCCCACGCGAGCGATGCGAGGTCGGTCGGACGGTCGATGGTTTCCCATCGCTGCAACAGCACCGTTGCGGCGTCGACCGCCAGCCCACCCTCTTCTCGGTCCTCGCTGTCCTCGGCCTTGGTGGGTTCGTCGGCGCCTTCGACGACGGCTTCGTCGATGCGGTCGAGTTCGGTGCGAAGGTCCTCGGCGATGTCGTCGAGAATCGCGAGGAGGTCGGCCATGCGTTTGGAGAGCACTTCGACCAAAGGCGGAAGCGCTCCGTCCTTGCTATAGGTGTCCTCATGGGTGAGCTCACCCCAGCTGTCCTGGAGCAATGTGCGCACTTGGAGCTCGCAGGTGACCGGAACCCGCGTATCGCCAACGTCGACCGAGAGACCGAGGTTGGTGTGCCATCCCCGGTACCCGGAGTCCTTTGGCGCGTTCACGTAGTCGCGTTCCGACGCGGGATCGAGCCACAGAGCCGGACCCTCGTCGGGACCCTCGCCCTTCCGTGGCACTCCGTCGAGCGCAGCCTCGACCATGTCGATGTCGCGCGAGTTGATGCAGGTGATGCGCAACCCGACGAGATCGTCGAGTACCGCCGGAATGTCGTCGACGGTGTTGACGAGGCCGGCGTAGCGCGGCTTCAGTAGCTTTCGCCACGTCCGCCGCTTCGACTTGACGCGTCCCGTCGTGCTGCGAACTCGGGCGAGATCTCGGTCGGACAACACATCGACCAGCTCGCCGACCAAGGCCGCCATCGCCGCATCGAGCGCGGGCTCGAGGACGACCTCCCGGTACTCGTCGTACCACGTGCCGAACGCGCCGTAGGTCAATTGAGGAGGGGTCGCGGATCGAGCCATTGTGGCGCAGGATAGGCCACAACATCGGCCCGGTCGGGAACCATTCAACGCGAACCCTCGTTGCATGGTCACGATCGCCTCACCATTAGCTGTTGGAGCACCCATGTCCTGGATCCGTCAAAACGCCGCCATTGCCGCAGGAGCCGCCGTGGGCGTGCTCGCAGCCCTCGCCTACCTCGCCTTCGGGGTGTTCGGCGTGCACACGTTGTTCGTCGACGATGAGGTATCGGAAGCGAACCCGTTCACGGTGAGCGCGGGGGAGTCGGGCAGCGAATCAGACGCGACGTCGGCAGAACTGGCAGCGGAGATGAACGAGGCGATGAAGGGCGAGCCGACGGACGTGCCCGCTTCCGATGAAGCACCCGAGATGCCGGAAATCACCACCTTGGCGCAAGGCAGCTTTGCGGGGAGAGCCCATCCGGCGGAGGGCGTCGCCCGCGTCATCTCCGACGGCGAGCAGACCTTTCTGCGATTCGAGGACGACTTCGCCACCGACAATGGCCCGGACCTCAACGTCTACCTCAGCAAAGCGCCGATCGATGCCGACTCCGGCGAATACGACGACGACTTCATCGACCTCGGCGATCTCAAGGGCAACATCGGCTCACAGAACTATGAGATCGATCCGACGATCGATCTCAGCGAGTACCAGAGCGTGGTGATCTGGTGCGTGCGGTTCGGCGTGGCCTTTGGGGCTGCACCGATCGCCGGCTGAAGCGGCTGTCCGACCACCGCGTTCCTAAATAGCGGGTTCTTGGACAGCGCGTTCTTGGACACCGGTGCGAACGCGACCTAGAACTGCATCCGCCAGCTAGACCGAGGGGTTGCACGATGGGCAGATGGCTGCGAGCAGAAATCGACGACGCGTTCAAGCGCTATCAGGAGATGGGGCTCAAAGCCGCCCGCTCCGGTGACTGGAGCTATTGGGGCGACATGTTCACCGACGACGTCACGTACGACGAACACCAGTTGGGTCGTTGGGGTGGGCGCGACGCCGCCGTACGAAACATGGCTGCGGTCATGCACATGACGGGTGACGAGGCCGACATGGCCGACCCGGCGGTCCAACTCGACCGGCACATCAACATGCCGTGGCTCATGTGCAACCAGTACCCCTGCGAGGACTATGTCATCGACGAGGACCGGGGCTGGGTGTGGGCGCTGATCTGGAACCGAATGGATGACCCCGGCGACGGCAGCATCCATCAGGCGAACTGTTTCAACCTGTTCAAGTACGCCGGTCACGGCCGGTTCTCGTTCGAGCAGGATCTGTACAACCCGATGGAGTTTCAGGACATGATCGCCGACTGGGTAGAGGCCAGAAAGCGGTGCGGCGACGGCGTGGAACGGGCCGAGCGTCATCGCGTGCGTGCCACAGATGCTCGAGAGGCTCTGGGGATCGCCGACGAAGCTGCAGCCCAAACGCAAATCCCTGTCGAAGTCGGCGGCGGAGGATGGGAGCACGAGGCGACCCCGACGGCAGATGTCCCGGTCCGCCCGGCCTATGACAAACGCGAGCTCCAGGGCGCCTACGACGACTACATCGTGGCCCTCAATCGATCCGCCCGGAGTGCCGACTGGTCGTTCCTCGCCGAGCGTTTCATGCCCGATGCCACCTTCATCGAGACCGTGCTCGGCCGATTCGCAAAGCGCGAAGCCATCGAACGCGAGGTGGCAGCGTTCATGCACCAGGTCGATCCGTACCCCTGGGTATTTCTCAATCGTTACGTACCCGAGGTGCACGTGATCGACGTCGAGCGGGGTTGGGTATGGGCCAAGCTTTTGGGTCGATTCGACAACCCGGGCGACGGTAGCCGGCACGAGGCCGAGATCTTCGTGCAGCTCAAGTACAAACAAGACGGTCGGTTCAAATTCGCCGAGACGATCTACAACCCGAACGAGTTCAAGGCCGCGATGAAGTCGTGGCGACAGGCCAAGGCTGCCCACGCCCCGATCGCCGCGAAGGAAGCCGAGATGTTGGCAGAGCGAGAGTCGCGCGCCCGCAAACAGGCGCCGCTGCAACTCGACGACCGCGACCCGGGGTAGCGTCGCGCCGATGTGGGAGTGTCCGGATTGTCATCGACGATTCGGACGCACGCGGCAAGGCCACGAATGCGCCCCGGCGATGACGGTCGACGACTACTTCGCCTCCGGTCCGGCGTTCGAGCGGCCGATCTTCGAGGCCGTGCGCGACCACCTTCGGACGCTTGATCCCGACGTCTGGTTCGAGCC
>CBESNZ010000287.1:0-4550 GCA_965531045.1 uncultured Acidimicrobiales bacterium | reverse complement strand
GGTCGAGTCCGACTCGCTCGTCGGCATCGTCAGCATCGGCGACGTCGTGATCACCCGGGTGAATGAACTCGAGGTCGAGCGCCAGCAGCTGTCCAACTACATCATGGGTCGCTAGCTGCGGCGACGAAGAGAGATCTTCAGGTGCCCAGCGCGAAACCGGGCGCAGATGCGCTGTTCAGGACGAGAGCTTGGGCTGCACACTCGAGGCGATGATGCGGGCGGTCTTCTCGGTGACCGGAACCATGCCGAAGCCGCGTCCGACGCCGTTTCGCCACGCGGTATGAAAGTCCGTCGCCTGCGGGCGCGGGGGCTGTACGTGAATCATGGCAACCTCGCTGTCACCAATTCGGACCCTGGTCGGTGCTCGGTCTGTGCCGTCGTTCGCCAGGGAGTATGGGTTCGCGACCGGAAACGGCCACTACCGAAATTGTGCCTTTCCCGGGCTCCAAAAGCGATGCGACATGTGGCACACGAGGTGCGCGTTGCGCCACCGCCGTGAGGGGACGGCAACCCGAACTGACGAACATGTCCGAAGACCGAGAAGTCCGAAGTGGAGGGTCTGCGCGAGCTAGGTTGAGGTCTGTGGGGGAAACAGAGACAACCGACCGATCGAACGAGCCCGTGATGGAGCGGATCGTCGCGCACGGTCGGGGGGCGGTCTCCACCGGCGCGGACGACACCGAGGCGTTCCTGCGCACGTACTTTGCGCATGTCGACGTCGGCGACCTGTCCGAACGCAGTCCGGAAGACCTGTTCGGCCTGGCCGCCGAACACGTGCAGCTGGGCATGGCATGGGAGCCCGGGACCACCTCGGTCCGAGCGGTGAGCCCGTCGGTTGGTGTCGACGGATGGGAGAGCCCCCATTCCATCGTGATGACCGTGACCGACGACCTCCCGTTCCTGGTCGATTCGGTCACGATGGAGCTGAGCCGGATCGGCGTTGGCATCCATCTGGTGATTCACCCCGTGGTTGTCGACCAGCGGAAATCGGGCAGGGGGTTCACCAATTCGTTGCCGGACACGCCCGGTGATCGAGCGTCGTTCATCGCCATCGAGATAGACCGGCAGAGTGAACCGCACCGGCTGAACGAAATCGAGGCGTGCATTCGAAGCGTGCTGGGCGACGTGCGATCGGCCGTCGAGGACTGGCCTGCGCTACGGGCCCGGATGATCGAGATCGCCGACGGTTTGTCGACGGCGCCGATACCGGTCGACGAGGCCGAGGTGGCCGAGGCCGAGGAGTTGCTGCGCTGGCTCGCCGACGAGCATTTCATCTTCCTGGGCTACCGGGAGTACAAGCTCGACAGCACGAGCCTTCAAGCGATACCCGCATCGGGACTCGGCCTCCTTCGCGGCGAGCCCAAGGTGCCGAAGCGCCTGCTGGCCGACATGCCACCCGAGGCCCGGGCCAGGGCGGCAGAACTGCGTCTGCTCAACCTGACGAAGGCCGGATCCCGGTCCACGGTGCACCGGGCGTCGTATCTCGACTACGTCGGCATCAAGACCTTCAACGAGGCCGGCCAGGTGACCGGCGAGCGGCGGTTCGTCGGGCTGTACACCGCCGAGGTGTACACCCGTTCGGCCGAGCGGATCCCGCGGGTTCGGCGTCTGATGGAGGAGATCCGCGTTCGGGCCGGCTACCCCCGTGGCGGCCACGACGAGAAGCGGCTCCTCAACATCCTCGAGGACTACCCACGCGACGAGTTGCTTCAGGTCGACGTCGACGATCTGTACGACACCGTCATCGCCATCGCCGGGCTGCAGGAACGTCGTCGGGTTCGACTCTTCGCCCGCGCCGAACTGTTCGGTCGGTTCGTGACCTGCATGGTGTACATCCCCCGGGATCGCTACACCACCGCGACCCGGACCGCGATCGAGGAACTCCTCATGCAGTCCTACGGCGGCAACGCCACCGACTGGAGCACCCAGATCTCGGGTTCGGTGCTCGCCCGCCTGCTCATCCATGTGCGCATCGACAGCGGTGATCCACACGAGGTTGATGTTTCGGCCCTCGAAACCCAGATCGAGCGGATCCTCCGGGACTGGGAAGACGACTTCCGCGCCGAGTTGGTGCGGGATCTGGGCGAAGATTTTGGTGTCAGCGTCGCGCAGCGCTACGAGGGGGCGTTCCCTCCCAACTACCGAGACTCCTTCGCCCCCCGAGCAGCCGTCGCCGACCTCGAAGAGCTCGAACGTCTGGTCGAGGACGGTCAGGTGGGACTGAACGTCTACCGAACCCCGGGTCAACCATCGACCGCCTTCAAGCTCAAGCTGTACCGACGCGGCGAACGGGTGTCGCTCACGTCGGTGATGCCGAGTCTCACCAACCTGGGTGTCGTCGTCGTCGACGAGCAGCCATACGAGATTCGGCGCGACGATCGTGCGCCGCTCTGGATCTACGATTTCTCGCTCGAGCATCCCGACGCCGGCCTCGACTTCGTCGACACCGCGGCGTTGTTGGAGGAAACCTTTGCCGCGGTTTGGCACGGCGACGTGGGCGACGACGGCTTCAATCGGCTCGTGCTCGCGGCGGGTATCGGCCCCCGTCACGTTGCGGTGTTGCGCGTCTATGCCCGATATCTGCACCAGACCGGTATCGCCTACAGCCAGAAATACATCGAACAAACGCTCGGACAGCACGCCGAGGCCGCACGCATGCTGGTCGACTTGTTCCTCGCCAGGTTCGATCCCGATCGGGAGCACCGCAAGGGGCTCTGCGAGGGCATCAGCGCAGCGTTCTTGGAGTCGGTCGACCAGATCAGCAGCTTGGATCAGGACCGAATCCTTCGACGATTCCACAACCTGGTGGTCAGCACGCTTCGCACGAACTACTTCCAAGTCGACGCCGACGGCATGGCACCCTCATACGTCGCGGTGAAACTCGATCCGACCGCGATCGACGACCTGCCCGAGCCGCGCCCGATGTTCGAAATCTATGTGCACTCGCCCCGGTTCGAGGGTGTGCACCTGCGGTCGGGGCAGGTTGCCCGTGGTGGTCTCCGTTGGTCGGACCGCAACGAAGATTTCCGCACCGAGGTGTTGGGCCTGGTCAAGGCGCAGATGGTGAAGAACGCCGTCATCGTTCCGTCCGGCGCCAAGGGCGGGTTCGTGCTGAAACGTCCGCCGGTCGGCGGGGATCCGCAAGCACTTCGCGAGGAGGTGGTGGCCTGCTACCGCCTCTTTGTGTCTGCGCTGCTGGATCTCACCGACAACCTCGTCGACGGTGTGGTCATCCCGCCCGACCGCACCGTGCGCCACGACGGCGACGACTCGTATCTCGTCGTTGCGGCCGACAAGGGAACCGCGACGTTCTCCGATATTGCGAACGAGTTGGCCGTAGCGCGCGGCTATTGGTTGGGCGATGCCTTCGCTTCGGGAGGCTCGCAGGGGTACGACCACAAGGGCATGGGCATCACGGCGCGCGGGGCATGGGAGTCGGTCAAACGGCACTTTCGCGAACTCGGCCACGACATCTCGACCGAGCCGTTCACCGTCGTCGGCGTCGGAGACATGTCCGGCGACGTGTTCGGCAACGGGATGCTCCTGTCCGACCAGATCCGGCTCGTCGCAGCCTTCGATCATCGCCATATCTTCATCGATCCCGATCCCGATTCGGCTGCATCATTCGCTGAGCGCCGACGGTTGTTCGAACTTCCCGGCTCGAGTTGGGCCGACTACGACCCGTCGCTCATATCGGAGGGTGGCGGGGTGTACCCGCGGGCCGCAAAATCCATCGACCTCGACCCGATGGCCCGAGCCGCGCTCGGCGTCGACGCCGCAAAGCTCACGCCGGCCGACCTCATGACCGCCATCCTTCGGGCGCCGGTCGACCTGCTGTGGAACGGCGGTATCGGCACCTACGTGAAGGCGAGTTCGGAGACGAATGCCGACGTCGGCGACAAGGCCAACGATGCCATCCGCGTCGACGCTCGGGACGTACGAGCCCGAGTGATCGGCGAAGGCGGCAATCTCGGGGTCACCCAGCGGGCGCGAGTCGAGTTCGCTCGTATTGACGGATCCATCAACACCGATGCGATCGACAACGCCGGTGGCGTCGACTGCTCCGATCACGAGGTCAACATCAAGATCGCGCTGAACGACGTCGTGCGCGATGGCGACCTCACCGAGAAGCAGCGCAACGAACTGCTGGCCGAGATGACGTCGGACGTGGCGGCCCTTGTTCTTGCCAACAACTATCGCCAGACGCAGGCCCTCAGCGAAGAGCGGATCGAGGCGGCGAGCATGGTCGATGTCCATGCTCGCTACATGGACTCTCTGGCTTCGCGAGGATTGCTTGATCGCGAGCTCGAATACCTTCCGGACGCCGAGGCGATGAGCGACCGCCGCCTTGCCGAAGAGGGGCTGACGTCGCCGGAGATCGCCGTGCTCCTCGCCTACACGAAGAACGTGCTGAACGAGGAGCTGTTGGCTTCGGCGCTACCCGACGACCCAATCTTTGAACCGCTGCTCGTCGAGTACTTTCCTCCGCTCCTGCGCGAGCGGCACGGCGATGCAATCCGCGGCCACCGTCTGCGTCGAGAGATCATCGC
>CBESNZ010000286.1:0-4559 GCA_965531045.1 uncultured Acidimicrobiales bacterium | reverse complement strand
GCCATTCGGTGCAAGACGGACGCGATCGCCGCCCAGTGTGGCTGCCGACAGAATCGGAGCGGTCATTCCGATGGCAGGGTCCGGTACGGCGAACGCCGGGAGCGGCGAACCGATGATCTCGGCGAAGGCGGTTTCGCCGGCGGGGCCGGCCGGGTCGTCGGTTCCTCCGGCGACACTGATCGTGATGGCGGCGATGACGGCGATGAGGAGGAGCCCGCCCACCCAGGCCATTGGCGACTGCCACCAAGGCTGCTCGGTTGTGGGGACGGCGGACGTTCGCCGCGCCTTGAGGTTTGGCTTGTTGCTCATGGTGTTGGTTCCTCAGAACGTTGTCGGGAGATGATGGCCAGCGAAATGATCAGAGCGAAGGAGATCGCCGACATGTGCGGGATCGTCAAGAATCCCAGCGCCTCGGTCGCACTACTGGTGCACGGGTTGGTGACCTCGCAGAACGACGACTGCTCGGGGAAGAGCTGCAGCTGGATGTGATACGCCGCGATCGCAAGCCCGAGTATCGACAGCGGCAACGTGTAGGCGAAGACCGCTCGATCTCTGCGGACCACGGCCACCGGCAAGATGACAGCCATCGGGTACATGAAGATCCGCTGAAACCAACAGAGCTCGCACGGGGTGAAGTTGGCGATCTCGGAGAAATACAGACTGCCGGCAGTGGCTCCGATCGCCACGAGGGCGGCGAGCGGAAGCGCCGAATCGCTGATCGCCTGACGCTGGCCGGGGACGAGGAGCAGGAACGCCGGGAGTCCGACGGCCGCCCCGAGCAGAACGATGGCAAAGAAGTCGGCGACGAGGTCGGACGTCATGATTTCATTGTACGTACAAATGATCCCGTGCAGACGCTCCGCACGCGGTATCTGCGATTCGTGTCGGATGCGCCGGGGGCGGCAAATCCAGAACGAGGCCCCGTGGATTGCACGTCGGCGCGGCACACTAGGTCGGTGACGCAAGAAGTCGTGGGGATCGCAGCCCCGGAGGATGCCGGTCGGCAAACCGCGCAAGTACGCACGCTACGAGTGCTGTTCGGCAGTGCCATCTTCGTCCGAGCCGGCCTCACCCTCGGGTTCGCGGTGGCCGTGCTGCTGATCGAGGACATGCTCGGCAGTGAGCGCTGGGCTGGGCTCTCGACCGTCGCGATCACGGTCGGAACCGTTCTGAGCGCCAGCTTGCTCAGCGCGTACATGAACCGTCGCGGTCGACGTCCGGGTTTGGCGGTCGGATTCGCTGCAGCGACGGTCGGGTCGATGATTGCGCTCTTCGGGGCGCAGGTGCAGTCGTTGGTGGTCTTCCTCGTGGGTTTGGTATTGGTCGGAGTCGGGTCGGGAGCCAGCAATCTCGCTCGGTACGCCGCAGCCGACCTTGCGCTCCCGGATGACAAGGCCAAGGCCATAAGCCTCATCGTGTTTGCCGCCACGGTGGGCGCAGTCGGTGGGCCGACCCTCGTCGGGTTGGCCGACGACGTTGGGCAGCAACTGGGCCTACGCGAGAACGTCGGGCCCAACGGCGTGACGGCGGTGTTCTTTGCGATCGCGACCCTGGTGGTGTTCGTGGGCCTACGCCCCGACCCGTTGGTGCTCGCCGGCGGTCTCGACTCGTCGCTGGAAACACGGCGCGCCGGTTTCGTTGACGCCGTGCGCATGATCTGGGCAAATCGGGCGGCTCGGTTGGCGTTGTGGGCACTGGTCGTATCGCAGGCGGTCATGGTCGGTGTCATGGCCATGACGCCGTTGCACATGCGGGCGCACGGCCACGACGTGGGCGTGATCGGCCTCGTGATTTCGGCCCACACGGCGGGCATGTACGCCTTTGCCCCGCTGGCCGGTTGGGCGGCCGACCAAATCGGCCGCGTCCGAGCGATCGCCTTCGGCGCAGGAGTGTTGGTTCTGGCGACGGCGACCACAGCCCTCGCCGGCGAGGCGCCGAGATTGCTCATGTTCTCCGGCCTCTACCTGCTCGGACTGGGTTGGAGCTTCGCGATGGTCGCCGGAAGTGCCCTGCTCACCGAATCGGTTCCCGCCGACGAACGCGTCGCCGCCCAGGGCGCCGCCGACCTGCTGGCGGCTGCCGTGTCGGGCGTCGCCGCGTTGTCGTCAGGACTGGTCCTGGACATGGCTGTTTCCACGTGTTGTCGATGATCGGCATCGTGGCGTCCGGTGCGCTGTTGTTGACGAGCTTTGTCCGCTATCGGGTCGACTCCTTGGCGGCGTGATCGCCCCGCTCAGAGAATTGCGATGCGGAGCAGATTGGCGAGTTCGACGACGAAGCGACCGGGTTCGCCGTTCGTCATCAGCGGTTCGGACTCGAGCACGGCGATCTTGCCGGCGTGGTCGGGTTTGTACACGACCGCAACATCGAGGCTCTGATGCCTCAGTACTTCGGCTGCGAGTCCGTCACGGTTGCGTGCCGCGTGCAGCGCGCCCTGTCGAGACGTCCACGTGAGCCCCGCCGTGTCCTTGGCGCCGACGATCCAGTGCGCGACGGCCTGGGTGCAGGGGTAGTGCAGGGCTGAGGTTGCCGTTACCTGTGAGGGGTCGAGACCGAGACGGTCCAATTCCGGGTCGCGCAGGTCGATGAGGCGGACCGGCTGGACGAACGCAAGCCGGTGCATCGCGTACCTCGCGAGCGTTGCAGCGTAGATGCGCGGGTTCGGTCCTGCTGCCTCGTGAAGCGCCGATTCGAGGAGCGCTGCGGAACGCTGCTCGGCCACGTAGGCATGAGCCCGCCCGGTCAGCCGCGAGAATCTGCCGTTCCCCATGCCCTCGGGGGTGAAGGTGCTGGTACCGAATCGAACCTCCGAGGCTCGGTAGCGCACCGATCGCCCCGGGATCTGGTGCACCCGCAGCTTGCGGCGGTCGATGTCGCGGGGCCGAACGACCGGGCAATCCGTGCGACCGCAGGGTTGCTCAACCATGCACGAGGCCGTCGACCGCCCGATCGAGCTGGGGTGAACCGATGAGGTCGATTGGGCGGGCCTCGACCCACGGATTGAACGCGGTGAACCACTGCCACGAGGCCCAGCCGCTGAGGTCCGCATCGGTGAGCTGTCGGACGACCTGGCTGACGCGATCGTCGAGGTCGAACACGGCATCGAGCTGAAACGACGGGATCAACGTGGCACCGGCGTACTCCACCACGAACATCTGGCCCTTCGCCCGCTGGCGCTTGACCCACTGGCGAGCGGCGAGGACCGTGCTATCACGGCCGCGGGCGAGTCCGTCGTAGCCGACGGACGGTTCGTGGGTGGCCAAGTGCTCGCGGGCAAGGCGCACGAGCCGTGCCTGTTCGATCGCCTCATGATCGAGACGAGGAGGGGTCGGTGAGAAGTCGTCGAACGCAAACGTCGCAGCCATGTCACTAGCGTACCATGATGGTTCCGGAAGTACAGATGGTACGTTCTCGCCGGATCTTCCGGCGAGGGATGAACGGTCGAGTCCCTGCTACCTTTCGTCGATGACGAACCTGCGGCCGAGTGACATTTCCGATCTGCAGGTCCGGCTGCTGAATCCCGTCGTTCGACAACTCGTGAAGCGCGGCATCGGCTCGGTTTCGCGCGAGATGATGGTGGTGCAGTGGACAGGGCGAAAGTCCGGCAAGGTGTTCTCGACCCCCGTCAGTCGGTTCGCCGGCAAGGACGGCGGCGTTTTCATGACCACGACCGCCTCGTACAAACATAATTTCGCCGACGGCTGGCCGGCGGTTCTCCAACTCGGCAAGGAGCGACGCGATGCGGTCGGCCATCTGGTCTCGAACCCGCCCGACGTCGCGACCCGTCTCGCATCCGTGCTCGATCAGCTCGGGGCGAAGCGAGGGCAGCGGAACCTCGGTCTGCAGTTCGATACGCGGCCGACGGCGACCGAATTCGTCGACTTCGTCGAGGACACCGGGTGGGCGGTCATCGACTTCACGATCCTCGACAGCGTTTGAGCGAGTGCGATGAAGTTTTGCACCCGGCGCCGGGTGCAATACAGTCACGCACCGGGGATAGGGGAGCCAATGAGCCGTATGCAGGGTGTTCGTATGCAGAGTGTTCGTACTGTTGTCATGGGAGCGGTTCTGTCGCTCCTTGCCGCGTCGTGCATCATCGGGCCGGTGCCGAACTCGGAAAACATCTCGGTCGGCATCGGTTACGACCTCGGTGATTTCGGTTACGACCGGTCGGAGTTCTTCGTCATCCAGAGTGCTCGCAGCTACGCAGCCGCGGGTCCGCTCGCCGCTGACGGGAAGTGGACCGTCACCCCGGATGCCGCGAAGGCGCCGTTTGCCACTCGGATGGTCGTGCATCGCCCCGTCGATCCGGCCGACTTCAATGGCACGGTCATCGTCGAGTGGCTCAACGTCACGGCTGGAACCGATTTGGCGAACGACTGGGTCATGGCGCACAACGAGTTTCTGCGCGACGGGTACGCGTGGGTCGGCGTTTCGGCTCAAGCGGTGGGCGTCAACAACGCCAAGGCGCGGGACCCCCTCCGATACGGCGGGTTGTCTCACCCCGGCGATAGCTACTCCTACGACATGTTCACCCAGGCGGCGAAGGACATCCGGGA
>CBESNZ010000285.1:0-4563 GCA_965531045.1 uncultured Acidimicrobiales bacterium | reverse complement strand
AGTGCGTCAAAAAGACGGTATGTAGGCCTCGAGGTTGCGATGGTGGTTGATGATGCGGCACTCTTCGCCCGACAGCGACAGGTGCGAGAAGCCCGGCTGATACAGGCCCCGCTGCGCCTTCTCGATGTTCGCCACGTCTTGATTCACCACGAGGCCCATCGAAAACTCTTCCTTCGACCATTCGAGGGTGGCCGGTCGGGACGCTTCGGATCCGGGAAGTGCACGGTCGAACGCCAGAACGTCGAGGTAGCACTCCCCCGGGTGCGCGCCGGGCCGGGCCTTGACCGCCTGCAGCATGTCGGCGAACACGAGGATGGTGACGTTCGGAAACGCGTTGAACTGCTGCAGATTCATCAGCTGCCAGGTCTCGAAGCGACCGAGATCGACGCCCTTGGTTGCCTGATAGTGGGATCGGATCATCTCGGCGAGGACGTCGCGTAGCTGTTGACCGTCGGGGATGTCGGGCATCGCCCCGGCATCGGCCGGTTCGGGGATGCCGATGCGTCCGCCCATCACCTCGACGAACCCCTCCCAGACCCGCTGTTGTTCGACATTGCGCAGGCGCGGGCTGGCCACGCCGTAGGGCTGCTCGAGTTTGCCGACGTGATTCCACACCACCTGGGGCGAGTTCACATCGTCGACCATCGGCAACATCTCGGGATGGATGCCCTGTACGTGATAGGTCTCGCTGAACCCATCGATGAGTGTCTTCCAGTTGCAGTCGAGCTTGGTGGAGATCTGCGCCACGCACCGGAATTCGTCGAGATCGGCCCACGCCACGTCAACGGGCATCTCGTCGAGGTAATCGATCAGCTCGATCGCGTCCGGGTCGAGGTTGACCCAGACCAGCCGTCCCCAGGTATCGACCCGCACCGGAACGAGGGGATAGTCGTCGTTGCGCAATGCGCCGAACCCCTTGCGCGACGGTACCTCTCGCAACCGGCCATCGAGGGTCCAGGTCCAGTTGTGGAACCCGCAGCGCAGTTCGGTCAGGCCCGAGCCCGAGCCGTTGCACAGTTCGTTTCCTCGGTGCATGCACACGTTCTGGAACGCCCGGAGTTCGCCGTCTTCGTTGCAGACGATGACGACGGACAGGTTGCCGAGGTTGTATTCGAAGTAGTCGCCGGGCCTTGCGACGTGGTCGACGCTGCACGCCACCTGCCACGCCTTGGGCCACACATGGAGCATCTCCGCGTCGGCAAACGACTGGCTCGTGTAGCGCTCGGTCGGAATGCGTACGGGTTCGGTCTGCGGGAGAACCGAGTGAATTGTTGAGCCGGCCAGCGTTTCGTCCACAGCGTCAGCTCAGGAACTCGACGATTCGGGCTTTGGGCCGACCGATGATGGCCTTCTTGCCCTTCACCAGCACCGGCCGCTGCAGGAGTTGCTTGTGCTTCAGCAAGATGTCGACCACCGCGTCGGGATTGTCGACGAAGTCGTCGGGGTTGAGTTCGAGCTTCTTGAACTTGGCGTCCTTGCGCACGAGATCTTCGACCGGGTCCTCGAGCCCAGCGATGATTTTACGCAACGCCGCTTCGTCCGGCGGCTCTTTGATGTACAGCACGACGTCATGGTCGACACCCAGTTCCTCGGCGACCGCCAAGGCATTCTGCGAGCTGTTTCAATGGTTGTAGTGGTAGATGGTGACCTTGGCCACGGAGCCTCCTGCGATGTCCCGACGAGTGCAAACTAGTCGGCGCCATCGGGATCGGCTAGCTCACCCCAGGAGCCCGCCGAGCGATCCGCCGACCGTCTCGAGGATTTCGACCGGGGCCACGACCTCGTCCACGACCGCGCCGGTGTCACCGAGCACCTCGCTCACCTCGGTCACGGTTTGCACCGCTTCGTCGCCGACGTCGGCGACAACGTCGTCGGCCACCTGCGTCACCGCACCGACCGTGTCGTCGACGACGTCGGTAACCGGTGCCAGCGAATCCCCCGTGAGGTCGGAAACGACGTCGGTAACCGTCTCGGTCGTATCGTCGAGCAAGTCGGTCACGCCATCGACGACGCCATCGGATCCCGTGACGCTGTCGGCCAAATCCGAAACGACGTCAACCACAGCCGTCCCGGTGTCGGTCAGTGTTTCGCCCACCAAGCCATCACCGATCGCCGGATCGAGCGGCGAAATCGGCGGCAGGGTTGACGTTGTCGGCAGCTGCGGACCAGTCGTCGGAATCGTCGGACCAGTCGAACCCTGACCGGGCAGGCCGGTGATGCCCGGCAGGCTTGGAATCGAGGAGGCCGCAGCCTCGGCCTCGGTCAATCCGCTGTCGGCGACTCCGAGATCGAGCCCACCTCCGGCGGTCGAGTCGCCCACCGAGGAGCCGGCTGCCCCGAGGGCGCTGCCGGGATCCGAAGATCGAGCGTCGGCGACATCTGCTGGCACCTCACGCTCGACGGAGACGGTTTCGGAGCCGGCCAATGCCTGCGCTCCCAGCTCGGTTTCCGACGCCGAAGCGGCGCCGTCGAAGCCCGACGTGGCCAGCACGAGCGCAACCGCTGCTGCGAGGACGGGGGCCGCAGATCCGCCGACGATGGAGCCGCCGAGTCGCGCCGTGGATCCGATCAGATTGGCGAACGGGAGAGACGCCAACCACGACGCAGGCCCGAGCGCTCGGTGCAGTTGAGCGATCGAGATATCCATGAATGCGCGCGTGACGACAGGGTCGAAGTGGGCCCCGGCACACGCAACCAATTCGGAGCGAGCCGCCTGCGTCGACATCGGTTGCTTGTACGAGCGGGTGGCCGTCATGACCTCGAAGGCGTCGGTGACCGCCACAATTCTGCCGCTGAAGGCAATCCCATCGGCCGTCAGCCCGTGGGGATAGCCGCTGCCGTCGAACTTTTCGTGATGTTGGTCCATCGCATGGATCCACTCGCCGAGCCAGTCGCCGAGTGCGCCGGCAATCGCCGGCCCACCGGCGGGATGTTGACGCAGCTCCTCCCATTCCGCCTCGTCGGGCCGGCCCTTCTTGTTGAGGATGGCCGGCGACACGTTCAGTTTGCCGAGGTCGTGCAGCAACGATGCCCACTCCAACTTGTCCCGGTCGGGGCCACTGATCTCCAGCTCGTCCGCCACCAGCATGGTGAGGGCTCGGACCCGCTCGCTGTGACCGCGTGTTCGCCGATCGTGCGCATTGAGCGCAGCGGCCAGGCTGAGCACGGTCTCTGCGACCATCGCTTCGCCGAGATCTTTCGACGCGACCTTGTTCGCCAGCCGCTTCGGGCTTGCAGCACGCAACGCTATGCCCAGCCGATTCGGCACCTGGTCCGGGAACAGCAATGACAGTTTGAGCAGCATCGACAGCGGGAGGAAGCGGCGCGTGAGCCGTTCTCCGCCGACGAGCGTGAGGATGGCCGGCGGGAGCGCGATCAGCATGGCGACGACGACCGGAAGGTCCGGGTACGCGCCGCGCAGCCAACGCTGCACGAGGTGGGCGACGACTGCCGACGCCACGACGGGCGCCAGATAGATGACGAGCTTCAACGCACCAGCGAGTCGGGGGCGAGCCGCCCAGCGGTCTTCTTGTTTCAACGCCATGAGTGGTTCCTGCGCGGTAGAGGTTCACGACGCGGTGCCGGTTTCGCACTGGCTCCTCGTGGGCGTTGCGACCAATTTCAGCCCACGGATCGATGCCTCACCGCTTTCACTCGTGGTATCGACTCGATCGACCCCACTCTTTAGTGGAATCTGCCTTTCGTGGAATCTGTCTTTGGCGAAATCTGTGACCTAGCTCAGAAAGGGCCGTCGGAGCTCGCCCGGAACCACCAGGTCGGGTGGCGGGTACTCACGAATCACGATCGGATCGAGGTTCTCCACGACCTCGCCCACCATCATCGCCAATGCCGGCACCTGCGCCGAAGCGACTTCCTCGCCGAAGAGGACCACCGACCGACCAAACGTTTCGAGGCCGATCGCGCCCTCGGCGGTCACCAGCATGTCGAGAATGCGCGGGTTCAGAAACAGCCGAGCAAAGCCCTCGTTCTCCGCCGTGACCTGAAAGAGGCGGTTAAATTCGCTCGACTCGAACTTGATGTCGGCTCCCGTGACGTTGTTGACCATCCGACGCATCGCACCTTGAGGCGACACCAACAACTCGGGGAAATAGGCGGTGACCTCCGCGACCGCTGCCGTCGCAAAGGTACCGGTGCTCACGCGTTTGGTGCGGAGAGATTCATTGGAACCGCCGATCATCATCGACCGGCCGAGACGTGACGCGTCGTCGCTCTCGATCGGTACGTCGCGGGCGCCGGAGAAGTCATAGGCCACCACCGCGCTACCGCCTCGCGTCCGCCCGGACACCTGATGTGACACGTTCACGACTTCGGCATTTTCGTAGATGGCGAAACGCGGCCGGGCCATGCCCCTCGCATCGGCGCCGTGGTACGTCAGGCCCAGACGACGGGCTGCGGCACGAACCTTGGCCTCGCGTCCACGAACACGCCCGGAATGGTGCGCCAGCCATGCCGCCGTACCGACGCAGGCGACGAAGGCAACGCCAATCGCGACGGGTGCGGGAACGGGCAGTTCGAATTGCTCCGCGGCCGCCCCGGCGGCCT
>CBESNZ010000284.1:0-4567 GCA_965531045.1 uncultured Acidimicrobiales bacterium | reverse complement strand
GCGACACCTGCACGAGCTTGCAAACGCCATCGATCCCCGGTCGGTCGAGCCCGATCAGCCGATGAAATCGGTGAGTCACGAGGAGACGTTCGCGCACGATCTGCACGAGCGACCGCCGTTGGAGCGCGAGATCGTCCGCATGGCAGACGCCGTTGCGAACCGCCTTCGTAAGGGGGGATGGGCCGCCCGGACCGTCACCCTCAAATTGCGATTTGGTTCCTTCGACACCATCACTCGATCGGTTACGCCGCCCGACGCGGTCGATACCAGCACCGCAATCGCGCGCGCCGCGAAGGAGTTGTTTGCGGCGATCGACCCCACTCCCGGCGTGCGGCTACTGGGCGTCGGAGCGACGGGTCTCGTCGATGGCAGCATCCGTCAGCTCACGTTCGACGACGCGCAGAGCCAGCCGGCGGCGGGGGAAGACGCGAGCGCGCCCGCAAATGGTCAACCATGGGCCGACGCGTCCGACGCGCTCGATCTGATTCGCGATCGTTTCGGCGATGATGCCATCGGTCCGGCGACGCTGGCGGTGGGTGGCAGGGTCAAAGTGTTCCGCACCGGTGAGCAGCAATGGGGCCCGGACGAGTGACGGTGCCCAGCGTCGCTGGAACGTCGTGGGGTACGGACCGGTGAATGATTTCTCAACACACGCGTTGTTGACGCCGACACCCTGTGAGAAGATACATGCCTGTAGCTTGGGTATGCCAAGGGGCCTGCGGGTGAAAGGACAACGGCATCGTGCCGCTTTCTGAGGACGAGCAACGGATTCTCTCCGAGATCGAGCAACAGCTCTACGAGGACGATCCTCGGCTCGCGCACGAGGTCGGTTCGACCACGGTGTACACGCATGCGTTGCGCGACCTCCGCTGGTCCGTCGTTGTTTTCGCCATAGGCGTCGTCTTCCTACTGGTCACGCTCAGCACACACGTGCTCTTGGCTTTCGTCGGATTCCTCATCATGTTGGGTTCCGCACTGTGGTTCGAACGCAGCGCCCGGGCACTCGGACGAGCGGGTATGCAACAGATGACCACGAGCTGGCGCGGCGGTTCCGTGCGCGACTACTTCGGTCTCACCGGCAACCGCATGCGAGACCGCTTCAAGCGCGACGAAGAAGCCGACTAGTTCACCTCCCGGGGTAGCGGCCGAGCGGGCCGAGCGGATTGCTCAGCTGCCGACGGTGACCGCTTGGCGTTCGTGATCTGGCCGGTGGGTTTCGCCGGTCGTGGGTACCAGGAGCGGCGCCGGGTTGAGTTCGTCGAGGACACGACGCACGCGACCCATCGACGCGAGCGATTGCTCGCGAAGCCCGTCGGCGATGACCGCGGCTCGGTCGGCGGCTGCCATCGAGGGTGCATTGGGTGAATACTGCGCAGCGGTGGCCAAACTGGCGATCTCTGCGAACGGCTCTGACGATGCGCCCAGGGTCGAACTGGCTCGACGGGCGACTTCGGCGGGACTTTCAGCGGCGTCGCGCTCGACGCCCAGCACTCCGGCGCTCTGGACCGACTCCTGCCACGACGCCAAGACCACCTCTCGGCTGTGCTGCGGGTCGCCTCGGAACCGCTCGCGATGCCGCTTCTTCGCGGCGATCAGCAGATACCGCAACCCTGCGAGGACTGCGCCGACCGCGAGCACCAGCAAGAATCGCCCGGCCCACGGGCCGATCGAGAACCCCGAGGCCGGTGACGGCGCGCCGGGAGCGGCCTGCAGATCGGGAGGCAAGTCTTCGGGGATCGTCTGGCGAGGGGACACGGGTACGGTCTGCGGAACGTCGTCCTCGGCGCTGCTGACCGGCGGTGCGGTCTCGGGCGGTTGGGGTGGTACGCCGGTGACGTCTTGGTTTCGCACCGAGCCGCGGCCCGGCGTCGGCTCGAAGCTCACCCAGCCGACATCGGCGAACCACACTTCGGGCCACGCGTGAGCGTTTGCTCCCCGTACTCGGTAGGCATCGGTACCGGCGATGCGTTCGCCGCTCGTGAATCCGACGGCCACCCGCGTGGGAAGCCCAAGTGAGCGGGCCATGGCCGCGTAGCTTCCGGCGAACTGTTCGCAGTACCCGGCCTTCGAGTCGAACAAGAAGTCCTCGATGCGCTCGTTCGAGTGGCCCTTCACGACGTCGAGGTCGTAGCGAAATCCGTTGCGAAAGTAGTCCTGCAGCGCGCGGGCCTGTTCGTAGGGCGTGACGGCGCCCGCACTGTTGACCACGCGCTCGGCTTCTTCGGTGACGAGCGGGCTGAAACCGTCGGGTAGCTGGAGATTGTTCGACGCGATCAGCTCAGGGATCGCGCCGGTTGCGTTCTCGACCTGCGCTCGGCTGCGATTCGGGAGCCCGGAGATGACCGTGTACCGATCGCCACGCTCGAGCGGCCGACCGTTCTCGACCAACAGTGAGCCGGTGTTGGAGTCCCACTCTGCGTCGAGGTCGCTGCTGTCGAATCGAATCGGTTGGTACATCGCCGGCAACCAGTCCGACGCCAGCGCCTCGATCTGGATGGTTTGAATGACCTCGTCGGTCTCGAGTCCGCCTGGCTCCCCGGACTCGAGCACGCCACTTGCGTCGTCGAAGTCGTCGCCGAGCGTCCACTCGGAGCCGTTGAAATCGTCGAGGGATGCCAACTTCCAATATTCGCCGGACTCGGGCGTGGTCGCAACGAACGCCACCGTGTCGGGAAGGTCGACCAACTGGGATCGGATTTCGACCAACGGGTTGATGGCGATACGAGTGCCGCCACCACCGCCGCCAGGGTCGATTTCGATGAGCGCTTCCTCGCCGGCCCCGGGCAAGCCGGGCCCAATGAGGGCTCCGGCGAGCACCGTGAGCGCCGCCAGGCCGGTACCGATTCGTAACAGCGCCGACGTGCCAGGGTTGGCGTTGTCGCCCAACCAGGTGCCATCGAGCTCGAAACGCGACGTTCGGTGCGCCAGGACGAAGAAGAGTACGGAGCCGGCGAACGTGGCGACGGCGATCGCTTGGTGCTGGTTTGCCCCCATGAAGGTTTGAAACCCAAAGAGCGCCAGTGCCGGCAACACCGATTCGACGACGGAGTCGAGACGGAATGCAGCCCAGTCGATGAGGTAGGCGATCAGCCAAATGCCCAAGGCCGCAGTCACCACGAACCCCTCGATCGGCATCGCCGGTGACGTGACATCTTGGAAGGCGGTCCAGGCGGCGTCGAGGTCGGCGCGGAGCGCAATCCTGGTGGCACCGGTCGGGACGAATCCGAAGCGGGTGGTATCGGAGAAGAACACCGCCGACCCGATCACGACGAGACCGAGCGCCGAAGTGAGAGACGACAGGATCAGTCCGAGCTGCAGCCGACGCGAGACGATGGCGATCGCGTGTGCTCCGACCGCGATGGCGACCAGCTCCCGGGCGAACGACCAATCGGTGAACAGTCGTCCGAATCCGACGATGACGGACAGGGTGATGAGCAGCGTGGCCAACTCGACGACAGGAACGATGCGGCGGTTCATCGGCCCACTCCGACACCGGCGCCGGATCGGCGGACCCTTGCGTGATCCCAGGCGAGCGGAAACGGCCGTTCACCGGTGATGGAGATCATCGCCACTTTGCGTCGGCCCGTCGACGCCGACGCACCGCCGTTCCACGCCGAGTCGTCGACGCGCAGCACCGACAACGCCCGCACCTGTCGCTTGGCTCGAGCGATCGCGTCGGTATCGGCCTCGGAGAAGTTGCCGCCGATGATCACGATCGAGGTGTTGGCCGAGTCGGAGATCGCCGCTTCGAGTTGGGAGCGGAACGACGTCTTCTCGACCGGGTTGGCCAGGGCCAGGCTGCGCATGATGGCGTCGTTGTGCAGCGTTCCCTGCCCGAACTTGGTATCGATGCCCTCCGCGGTGATGAGCCTGGTGAGCTGGTGCTTCGCTTCGGCGGCGACGAGCAGACTCGCCGCCGCGGTGGCGGCGATGTCGAGCGCCGGTGTGTTCATCGTGGCCGCCCGATTGTCGAGCATGACGGCCATTCGGCCATGGCGAGGCTGCTCGTCCTGACGCACCATCAGGGTGTCGTGGCGGGCCGAGGATGCCCAGTGCACCCGCCGGATGTCGTCGCCTTCGACGTAGTGGCGGAGCGCGTGGAACTCATCGCCGGACTGATGCACGGGTGAGGTCGCGTCGTCGCCCGTGTTCGGGTCGGTGCCGTCGGGTTCAGGGACGCGCTGGACGGGGAGTACGGGCGGATGGACGAGGAGTTCGGCCTTGGGGGCGGATCGAATTCTGCTGCGGGCAATACCGAAGGGATCGGTGATTTCGACCTCGAGCGGGCCGACCTGGACGATGCCGCGCTTCTCGGTTGGCAGACGGTAGGCCGCGGTGCTGGAAATGCCGAGCGCCATCGGTGCGACCGAGAGACGAGCTCCTCGGGTGCCCGAGACGCCGTCCTGGATACGCAGTACCGGCGTTGGGCGATTGGCCCGGTTGGTAAGCGTGAGTTCCACCCGGGCTGCCGAGCCGGCGGCGACCCGGTTCGGGGTGATCGTTCGCGAGATCTCGAGCTTGAGGCGTCGGAGCCGGACGTACGCCCAGGAAATGATCACCAGGGCGA
>CBESNZ010000283.1:0-4575 GCA_965531045.1 uncultured Acidimicrobiales bacterium | reverse complement strand
GCAGCATCAGATCGAGCGACGGTGCGAAGGCCGACCCCAAACAACCGACGGCGTAGAGGGCAAAACCCACTCGCATTGTCGCCAAACGACCGAACCGGTCCGAAAGCGGGCCGAACAGGATCTGGCCGGCGAATCCGAGGAAGAAGAAGGTGACGATCCGGGCGGTTGCGGACGACTCAGGCGCAAGGTCGTAGTACTCCCGCACATCCCCGAACGTCGGCAGCATGAGATCGATCGCGAGCGCCGTGAGCGCCGAAATCGTTGCGAGGAGCCCGATGAACTCAGGCGTTTTCATGCGCCACGCAGGCGCGACCGTGTCGCTCATCGCTTCCTCATCGGCGAGCAGCCTACGGCGGGCCGTCGCCCCCACTCACCTCTTCTTCCGCGGCGCTTACGACCGCAAACCGCGCGGTATCGGAGACCGTGCGTTCGGCCAAAGCGCGCGGTATCGGAGACCGTACGCTTTAGACGGGGCGGCCGTCTCGTAGCACGGGCATCCAGTCGTGATTGAACTGCACCTCACCGCCGTGCAGCTCGGCCACCGAGTAGTGGTAGACCATCGCAGCCCGCATGGCGTCTGATCCGTTGTCGGTGGAGCGATGCCGAAGGTGGGTGTGAAACAGCATGATGTCGCCCGCCTTCATCAGCACGGGTTCTTCGGCGGATGTGTCGGCACCCTGAATCTCGACATAGCCGAGCGGGGCGTCCGGTCGCGGATCGCCTTCCACCTTCTCGTGCACGCCCTCGGTGTGGCTACCCGGCACGATCCACAAGGGTCCGTTGTCGATCGTGGCATCGGTGCACGCCAACCAAACGCCGATCTGCTTCGGCGGATCGAGGCGGAAATACCACTGATCCTGATGCCACGGTTGGCCGAGTGCCCCCGGTCGCTTGAAGATGAACTGCGACAGGAAACAATCGACATCGTCGCCGACGAGCTCGGCCAACCAACCGAGCAATCGCCGATCGGTCGCCACCGCGTTGAAGAGCGCCTCGGGCCGATGCAGCTTGAAGATCTTGGCCACCCGCTCGGCGGGATCGACAGCGTCGAGCGATCGCCGCTCGCTCTGCACGACGAAATCGCCCTCGAATTCGAACGGCTTCTCGGGCGTCAGCTCATAGCTCCGACCGATCTCATTCACCCGCTCGACGAGACGAGCCACCTCGGCCTCGTCGGAGAACCCGCGCTGGATGAAATAGCCGTTGTCGTTCCAGCTGCTTCGCTGGTCTGAAGTAAGCCCTCGCATGCAGTGAGCAAAGCACGCCCCGGGCGTCCGAACAAACAGCACGCACAACACCAACCAACAGACCCAGCCCCCACGAGATGCGGTAGAAACAGCCCATGGCCAAAGCCACCATCTATTCGGTAGCCGATCGCGTGGCGCACCTGCAGCTGTCGCGGCCGCACCGCCGCAACGCGTGGACCGGGTCCATGCACGCCGAATACCGAGCCGCTTTGGCCGAGGCGGAGTCCGATGAGGGGGTGAGGGCAATCGTCGTGAGCGGCGATCCGGAAGGACGAGCGTTCTGCGTCGGCGGCGACGCAGAGGCACTCGCCGGCCACGTCGATCGAGGCGGCTACGACCCGGGCACCGGACCTGGGTTGGCGAAGCCCGGATACGGCGTCTCACCCGAGTTCGACCACGACTTTGCGTTCCAGATGGGCATGACCAAGCCCATCGTCGCAGCCGTCAACGGCGCAGCCGCAGGCGTCGGCCTCGCGGTGATGTGCTTCGCCGACATTCGCATCGTCGACCGGTCGGCCAAACTCACGACCGCCCACGGCAAGCTCGGTCTGCCGGTCGAGTACGGCATGAGCTGGCTGCTCCCCCGTCTGGTCGGACTCACCCGTGCCGCCGACCTCGTGTTGACCAGCAGGGTGTTCACGGGGGCCGATGCCCTTGCATGGGATTTGGCCCTCGAAGCAGCGCCGAACCCCGCCGCATGCGTCGAGCGCGCCCTCGAGTACGCGACCGAGCTGGCTTTTACGGTGTCACCGTCGTCGCTCGCAGCCTCGAAGCGCCAGCTCTATCTCGACCAGCACCGGGGTGTCGGGGCGTCCGTTGCGGAATCCAATCGTTTACTCGCCGAGATGATGACCGGTCCCGAGTTTGCCGAGGGCGTCGCGGCGTTGCGGGAGAAACGGCCGCCCGAGTTCTGAAGCCAACCCGAAGGGTCCCATGTCCAGACAAGATCTCTCAACCAACGGAGCGCCGAACGACGCCGTTCGCGTTACGAACGACGGACCGGTACGCATTGTCACGATCGACCGACCCGAAGTCCGCAACGCGGTCGACGGGCCCACGGCGGAGGCACTCGACGCGGCCTTCGCCACATTCGAGGCCGACGACGATGCCCTCGTCGCCGTCCTCACCGGCGCCAACGGCACGTTCTGCGCCGGCGCCGATCTGAAGGCGATCAGCGCCGGCCGGGGCAACCGGATCGACCGGCGAAGCGCCGAAGAAATCGTCGACAGCCTCGGTCCCATGGGGCCGTCCCGCCGAGTGCTCTCGAAGCCCGTCATCGCAGCCGTCGAAGGTTTCGCCGTCGCCGGCGGCCTCGAACTCGCGATCTGGTGTGACCTTCGCGTCGCCGCCAGCGACGCGACGTTCGGTGTCTTCTGTCGCCGTTGGGGCGTTCCGCTGATCGACGGGGGCACCGTTCGGCTGCCGCGCCTGATCGGTCACTCGCGGGCGCTCGACATGATCCTCACGGGCCGCGAGGTGAGGGGCGAGGAAGCGCTGGCGTTCGGCCTGGCCAACCGATTGGTCGAGCCGGGCACGGCCTTGACCGAAGCGACGGTCCTGGCTCATGAACTCGCCCGGTTGCCGCAAATCTGCATGCGGAGCGATCGACTGTCGGCGTACCACCAGTGGAACGTCGATGTGGGTGCAGCCCTCGTCCGGGAGGTCGACGTCGGACTGGAGACGATCATGAGCGGCGAGACCCAGGCCGGAGCCCAACGATTCGCCGACGGTGCCGGTCGTGGTGGAGCATCGGCGTCATGAGCCTTGTGCGATGACCAAGCCCGACAGCCGTCCGAACCTCGTCTGGTTCATGCCCGATCAGCAGCGCACCGACGCGGTCGGATGCTTCGGCAACCCGGTGGTGCAGACCCCCACCATCGATGGGCTCGCCGACCGAGGAACCCGGTTCACGAACGCGTTCGTGCAGCATCCGGTCTGTGGTCCGAGTCGGGTCAGCCACATGACCGGCTGGTACCCGCACACCGCCGGGCACCGCACGCTCGACAACCTGATCAAGCCGCACGAGCCGAACCTGCTGCGGCTGTTGAAGGACGCCGGCTACTACGTGGCCTATCCCGGGTCGCGCGGCGACGTGTTCGCTCCCGGCGTGACCGAGGCGAGCACCGACTTCTGTGGGCTGACCACCCAGGTCGACATGGAAGCGATGGGCCGCAACTACACCCCCGACACCGGCGAGGGCTCGGCCATGATGCGGGCGTTCTACTTCGGTCAAGCCGGCGACGAGCCCAACCTCGACATCGACGAAGCCACCATCCAGACCGCGCTCGAGTGGATCGCCAACGGCGCACCCACCGATCGCCCCTGGTGCCTCTGGGTGCCACTGATCTTTCCACACCCGCCCTTCGTCGCCCCCGAGCCGTGGTTCTCGCTGCACGACAGGGCCGACGTGCCGCTGCCGATCGACCGGTCCGCCACCGCCAACGGCAAGCCCAAATTCATGGATGCATATCGCGAGATCTATGGCTGGGACGATGTCGACGAAGCGGGGTACCGCGAGATCACCGCCACGTACTACGGCATGGTCAGCCGCACCGACGACCAGCTGCGCCGACTCATGGAGGCGGTCGACCAGGTCGGACAGGCCGACCGAACCGGATGGATCTACGGCACCGATCACGGCGAGTATCTGGGCGACTACGGGCTGGTCGAGAAGTGGCCGTCGGCGATGGACCCACAGATCACGCAGAACCCGTTGATCATCTCCCTACCGGACAAACCCCAGGGGCAGGTGTGCGATGCCATGGTCGAGATGGTCGATCTTCTGCCCACGCTGTTGGAGGCGGCCGACACCGAGGCGCAACACACGCACTTCGGTCGCAGCCTGCTTCCGCTGCTCGACGATGCATCGCTTCCGCATCGAGGTGCGACGTTCAGCGAGGGCGGCTTCCGTGTGGGTGACGAGCACCTCTTGGAGATCTCCGGCTGGATCTATGAACCCAAGGGTCGCCTGCAGCACGAGCGCACCGAGCTCGTCGGGCTGGCCTCCTGCGCCCGCACCCCCGAATGGAGCTACGTGCACCGCGCCTACGAAGGCGACGAACTGTACGACCGGGCCAGCGACCCCTCCGAGACGATCAACCTCGTGGTCACCAAGCCCGACGACCCGATCGTGGTCGCGGCAGCGACCGACATGCGTACCCGCCTTCTCGACTGGCACGTCGAGACCAGCGACGTCATCCCCTGGGTCTCCGATCCCCGCCAACCCGACCTCCACCACGGCTACCGCTAACCGCGCGCACCCAACCACTTTCCGTCAACATGGGTGTCAGACACGTGTCTGACACCTTTATTGACGGAGGGCGCGGGG
>CBESNZ010000282.1:0-4610 GCA_965531045.1 uncultured Acidimicrobiales bacterium | reverse complement strand
ACGGTCCACCAACCCCGACTACGGCGAGTTCGACGCCAACCCCGCCGCAGACGTGCCGGCCGAGACCTGGGCGCAGTGGCGGGCCGACCTCGACTTTCGACCCCCGGGTGGCGAAACCCTACGCGAGCTCGGCGTGCGGGTTCGGGCCGCGCTCGATGAGGTCGCCGCAGACGCCTCGGGCGTCACGGTGGTGGTGACCCACGTGTCGCCCATCAAGGCCGCACTGGCGTGGGGTCTGGGTGTCGGCGATGAGATCAGCTGGCGCAGCTACGTGCAGCCGGCGTCGATCATGCGGTTCAACCTGCGAAGCGGCCAGCCCTCGGTGGCCGGGTTCAACGACACCGCGCATCTCACCGGCCTGGACTGACACCGATGCCCACATCCTCGACTCGCGGGTGCGTTGGGTCGACGGACTCGCCATACTGATCGAGGTGAGTCGGCCGGGTGACCGCGGCGAGATTCCTTCGGGATTCGAGCTGAGGAAGGTCGGGACTCCGCAGAACAGGATGCTGGCTAACGGCCAGTCGGGGTGACCCGCAGGACAGTGCCACAGAGAACAGACCGCCGATGGCCTTTCGGGGCACAGGTAAGGGTGAAACGGTGCGGTAAGAGCGCACCAGCACGCCGGGCAACCGGTGTGGCTAGGTAAACCCCATCCGGAGCAAGACCAAGCAGGGAGAGGGCGGTTCGTCCGTAGACACTCCCAGGTAGGTTGCAAAGATGGATGGTCACACAGGGGCGTGAGCTCCGGACAGAATCCCGCCTATAGGCCGGCTCACCGCCATTCGCTCGGCCCTGGGGGCCTCGCTCATTCTCCGCCTTTTTCGCCAGGGCGAAAAACGCTTTGGCACCCGGAAGTTGTGGGTCGTCGGATCGGGGCCATGCTGTTGGTGCACAACTGCGAAGATGAGACACGTCATGATCTTCGGCTATCCGCCAAAAGGCAGCGTCCTGGGGCCATGGTGGTTGTACCTCATTGCCGTGTTGATCGGCGTTGTCAAAATGATCCGAGCTAGAAGCTGGCCGCTGGCTCGGAATGAGGCTGTCAAGCGTGTTTGGTTCGAAGGCGTTTGGTTGGCCGTAGTCGGGTTCGGAATGAGTTTGGCAGCCATTGTGGTTTGACGGTGCTGCCCAGCTGCGGATCCCCCGACCCCGAGTCGGGCCAGTGTCGGCAAGATTGGCAGCGTCGTAGCGACAAACTGTTCCTTCGAGCACGGCGCGCTGGATTGTCGCTCGAACGCTGGCACGAGTGGTTGGTGGGGGAGCAGCGTGGGTCGCTTGGGCGATGCTCATTGGCGGCTCGCAATGGCAATAGTGCGGTGTCCTTCGTCCGCACCGGCGACCAAGGCGGCTGAGCCGAGGCCCAAGCGCGACGAACCGGCCGAGATAACTCGGCAGGTCTGCTCAGTGATGGAGAAACGTCAGGTCAGCAGCGGATGCAGGCGCTCGATGACCCAACCCGGGAGTGCGAGCGTGGCCGGGTCGGCGCCAGCCAGCCGACGTTCGGCTTGTTGTCGGCGCAGGCGTTCGCGAGTGACGAGGACCCGCTGTTTGATCCAGTACACGGTGGATCTTGGTGCCCGGTTAAAGCTATAGACGCCGCGTCGACAGCGTGCGACCCGGCCCCAGCGGGCTTCCCAGCGAAGCGCGTCGGACACGATCTTGGAAGCGCGGCCTGCGAAAACCACACCTTCGTGCTCGCATCGCGAGACCAGTTGGCGAACCGTCAGCGGCTGGCCGGCCTCGCGAAGGATGGTGGTCAACAGGTACCGAAGCGGCCGGCCACGAAGGTCGCCAGACCAGTCGTCTTTGGCGGAGCTGTCGTTTGCGCAGGTGCAATCGGACATCTGTCCAGTATGGCGACGAGGTGTGACAGTCTCGGTTGCTCGCCCGTCGGGAATCGTCGGTGGGAACTAGAGCATGGGCCAGCAACTGGCTACCGTCTGGGGCATGGTCGATTCGATGGACGAGATTCACGCAGCTGCGCACGCTTGGGCAAAGCAGAACTGGGATCCGGACAGAACGGTCCGCGAGTGGTGGCAGCTCCTCTTCGAGGCCCGGTACGCGTTGCCGTCGCTGCCCGAGGCTGCGTTCGGTCGCGGCTACAGTCGATCCCAGGAACAAGCGGTGTTTCGGGCCTTCGCCGATGTCGGCACACTCGGCCCAGCGCAGGGCATCTCCACGATGATGGCCGCACCGACGATCGCCCAACACGGCACGCCCGAGCAGATCGAACTGTACGTGCCGGCCATATTGCGCGGCGAGCACGCCTGGTGTCAGCTGTTCAGCGAACCGGGTGCGGGGTCCGACCTGGCGGGGCTCCAGTGCAAGGCCGTGCGCGACGGCGACGAGTGGGTCATCACCGGCCAAAAGGTGTGGACCAGCTTTGCCCACGAAGCCGACATGGGCATGTTGCTCGCCCGGACCGACCCCAGCGCTCCCAAACATGCGGGCATCACCTGGTTCGCCTTTCCGATGTTGCAGCCGGGGGTGGAGGTGCGGCCGCTCACCGAGATCACCGGACGTGCGATGTTCAACGAGGTGTTCATCGACGATGCCGTGGTGGCCGACGACGCCATCGTGGGCGGCGCCGGAGCGGGATGGGCGGTTGGCAACACCACCCTCGGCTTCGAGCGCGGCTCGCTGGCCGGGGCGACGGTCAACCTGCCATACGCCCGAACCGGCTCGATCAAGAACGAGTTGGATCGCCGCGCCGGCGACTTCGGCCTCCAGGAAGGTGGCCGTGGCACCAACGTGCCAGAGGGGATGAGCGTGGGCGCTTGGTACGGGCAAATCGCCCGCGACCTCGGGCGCTACGACGCCGTGCTGGTCGACGAACTCGTCAAGGACCACATCACCAGCGAGGTCAACCGTCTCAACGGAGCCCGGGCTCGCACCGGCGCCCTGCCGTCGATCGGCAATCTCGGCAAGCTCGCCATGAGTGAAATAGCCCGGAGTCGACGCGAGGTCGGCAACGCAGCGATTGGCGCAGCCGGCATGCTCGAGGGTGCCGACGCCGAAGCGGGTCCGGGACTCGGCGACGTGCAGAGCCAGACAATCCACTCGCCGGCGCCGGCGATCTATGGCGGCACCGATCAAGTGCAGCGCAACATCATCGGCGAACGGGTGCTCGGCCTGCCCAAGGAGCCCGGGCCGGCCAAGGACACACCGTTCAACGAGTTGCCACAGAACTGAATCCGGCGTTCGCATCAGCTGAAGGAGATCGGTACATGTCAGACGCAACGGTGTACGACCTGGTGGTCATCGGTGGAACCGCCGGCGGCCTTTCGGTCGCGATCAACGGCCAGCGAGCGGGACTGTCGTTGGTGCGCATCATCACCCAAGCGCCGGAGGTGGCCTTTCCCGAGCTCGTATCGGAACGCCAGCTCGATGTCGGCTATGGCGAAGGGGTCGAGTCGATCGACTTCGACGGCACGCACGTCCTCGTCACGTCGAGCAAGCAGACCTATCGAGCCAGGGCCTGCCTCGTGGCGAACCGCACCGCCGACCCGAAGGCCGAACCACCGGTTCCGGTGAACATGTCGTCGGCGGAAGGAAAGGCGCGGGTCCACGTCAATCGGGTGCCGGATACGACGACGGCGGCCGACGACGCGCTGGTCGTCGGCTCTACCGACCATGCGGTTGAACTCACCGCATCGATGGCCGCGAACGGCACCCGTGTCGTGCTCGCCGGTGGCGACATTCGTCCCAGCAAACTCTCGCCGGCGGGTGACGTCGTATTGCGCCGTCTCGAACGCGAACGGCGGGCCACGATTCTGTACCGGTCGGTGCCCGATCAGGTCGGTGAAGTCGACGGATTCCCCATGGCGTTCTTCAACGATCGCCGCACCCCCGACCTCCAAGTCGATCACATCGTCTTTGCCGGCAGCCGTCAAGCGCCCACCCCGGCCGACGTCGGTCTCACCGATGCGGCTCGCGAAAGTGATGCGGTCTGGTTTTTCGGCGGCGAGACCGAGGTGCAAACGGCCGAGAGCGGCGTTCGCATGGCACCGGGTTGGGACATGTGGAACCAACTCGCCGCCGCGGTGTTCCCCGATGCCAAACCGGTCGAGACCCCAGCGCCCGCCGAGCGTCGCCGTCGGCACACCGGCGCAATCGACGAGCTGCGCGAGGAGCACTACAACGCCACCATCACGGTGTTCGAACCGAGCCACTCCGACCTCTGGGTACTGCGGGTGAAGCCGGACAACGGCGACGTGTCCCACATCCCCGGTCAGTACGCGTCGCTCGGGCTCGGGTACTGGGAAGAACGCGTGGACGACGCGGAGGACCCGGGCCTCGCCGAACGGTGGGACAAGCTCATTCGTCGCTCGTACTCGATCTCCAGCCGCATGTTCGACGAGCACGGCTACCTCACCAACCACGGCGAGTCGACCGAACTCGAGTTCTACATCGTGCTGGTGCAACCGTCGCCCGACAACATCCCCGGTCTCACGCCCCGCCTCGCACTCAAGAAGCCGGGTGATCGCATCTACCTCGGCCCGAAGGTGGCGGGTCGCTACACCACGGCACCGGTCACCAACCCGACCGATGCGCTGCTCTTCCTTTCCACCGGCACGGGCGAGGCGCCGCACAACGCCATGGCGGTG
>CBESNZ010000281.1:0-4635 GCA_965531045.1 uncultured Acidimicrobiales bacterium | reverse complement strand
ACCCTCGAGCGTGGCGAAACCACCATGGGATGCCAGCGCGGGGTTGATCTTCTGCTCGAGCAGCTGCGAGACCTTTTCGGCGATGTCGCCGGTGAGTTCGAGGTCGCCCATGTCGCCGAGCGGATCGGGACGGTTGGGGTTCCGGATGACCAACCCACCCTGGTTCGGGTTGCTCGGCAGGTCGAGCGTGGCCCCGCGAATGTTCTCGATGCTGTTGGCCTCGATGATGATCGACAGGTCACCGATCTGGTACACGTGGTCGCCCTCGCCGGCCTCGGAGATGGCATCGAAGGCGAGGTCGTACTGGTACTCGACACCGCTCTCGCCGATGATCTCGACACGAAGCGCAAGCGCCTCGGCGTCGTCTTCGGCACTGCGGATCTCGAGTACTTTCTCGATGGCAGCCTCGGTGAGTTCGAGGACCAAGGTGGTATCAGGAGCGTCCAACGTCATAGCCTCCAATGGTACCGCTGGAAGCCGTTCTTTGGTACGGCTGACGGCCCGACTCAGTCGCCCGGCGGTGGGCCGAGCACGCGGTCGAGGTAGGGGTTGCGGAAAACACCCTTCGGATCGAGGCGGTCGCGAACGGCGAGAAATCGGTCCCACATCGGGTATCGCGTCGACAATGTGGCGGCGGTCTGGAAGTGCAGCTTGCCCCAATGGGGGCGACCCGCATAGTCGTTCATGATGTTCTCGACGCCCTGGAAGTAGTTGTCGTAGCTCGTGCCCTCGAACACGTGGCAAGCCACGTATCCGGTGTCGCGCCCGTAGGCGGTGCTGAGAAAACTGTCGTCGCCGGCCGACACACGCACCTCGATGGGAAACGTGATGGGCTCGCTGATCTCTCGGGTGAGCAGGTCGATACGTCGCACCGCTTCGGCCAGGTGCTCACGGGGAATGGCGTATTCCATCTCGTAGAACTTCACCCAGCGCGGGCTCGTGAACACCTTGTCGCTGCGGTCGGTGAACACCCGGGCGGATTGGGAGCCCGAGACCAACTTCGCGATCCGGGGCACGGCGGCCGGCATGCGACGACCGACCCGGTTGACCACGCCGAACGCGATGTTCTCGCCGATGATCCGATCGCGGACGTGGCTGAAACGTGTGACGTCGATGGGCGCGTCGGTGCGGGTGTTTCGTTTGACGAACGCCGAGCGGGTCCGGGGCATCCAGTAGTACTCGGCGTGGTCGACCGTTGCCGCTATCTCGTCGAATTCGCCGTCGAGCATGTCGACGAGCTTGTGGTTCGACTCTTGTGCGGTCAGGTTGAACGCCGGCACGCACTGCAAGGTGACCTCGCTGACGACGCCGAGCGCTCCGAGTCCGACGCGAGCAGCGCCGAACAACTCGGCGTCGGTCGCGTCGATCGCCAATACCTCACCCGACGCCGCGATCAGCCGCAACGAGTGCACCTGCGAGGCGATGTTGCCGAAGGCCGCACCGGTGCCGTGCGTGCTGGTACTGATCGCCCCGGCGATCGACTGATAGGCGATGTCGCCCATGTTGGTGAGAGCGAGACCGTGCCTGGCGACCTCGTCGTTGAGCGCAGCCAGAGAGATGCCCGCATCGACCGTGACCAGGCCGGTGTCGACGTCGACGTTGCGCACGGTGTTGTGATTCTCGAGCGAGAGCTGCACGCCATTGGTGGTGCCGATGGCGGTGAACGAGTGACCCGATGCAATCGGCTTCACCCGCTGTCCAGCGGCGGTGGCTTTGCCGATCACCTCGGCGATCTGGGTCTCGCTCGCCGGGGCTTCGAAGCTGGCCGGGCGCCATCGTTGGTTTCCGGCCCAGTTCTTGAGGAAGCCGCCGGTGCCCGGTTTGATCATGGGCCGAAGCTACCAGTGGCGAAGATCGACAGCCCAGCGGTCCGAGACCCGATCTCCGTCGAGCACCCACATCACCTCGTGACGGGCGATGGTGGGATCGATGTGCGCCGGGGTGAGCATCACCCGGTCGCCGACGCTGAGCGTAAGCCCTTCTCGTGGCGACATCGTGGTGTGCTCATCCGAGCAGAACCAAACCGACCCAGCGTCGGTGGTGGGATTGCCATGATCCATACCAAACGCCTTCAGGCCGGCGTTGAGCACCACATAGCCCTGCGCCGGATTCGTCGAGATGACGAGAGACAGGACCTGCAGCGCCGGGGCGAACGGTCCCTCGCGCTGCCCGTAGTCGGTATCGAGGAGGGTGTAGCTCCCGGCCTGAATCTCGGTCGCCCACGTGTTGACCTTGTAGGTCCCCGTCCCGCCGGCCGAGACGAGGTCGCCGCCGACGTCTGCATGCGCCGCCAACAAGAGCTGCATGGATTTCTCGACCTCGGCGCGCTGCTCGGTCTCGTCCAGCATCATCATCAGGTGCCCCTCGTAGCCCATCACTCCTCGCACATTGCGTCCCCTGCCGCGCGCGTACTCGGCCAGCGCGCCGGCGCCGTCGGGGGCAATGCCGCACCGTGGCAGACCAACATTCACGTCGATCAACACCTCGGGTATCCCGGCCACGGTCGCGGCGTCAACCGTCTCGACCGAGTCGACCGCCACGGTGATGCGGGCACCGGCATCGACGAGAGACGTGAGCCGGCTCGCGTCGAGCACCTCGTTGGCGAGAAGCAAGTCGGTGCCGAGACCGGCACTGGCCATGCCGATCATCTCGCGAATGGTCGCGCAGGTGAAGTTGTGGTGACCGACGGCCATCAACTCCTTGGCGAGATCCGTCGATTTGAACGCCTTGACGTGGGGACGCAAACGGTCCCCCGGCAGCGCCTCGGCCATGGCGGCAACGTTGCGATCGAACAGGGCTCGGTCGACGACCAACGACGGGGTCGGGAGATCGGCGAGGGTGGACGGCTCGGCAGTCATGTTCGACAGTCAAGCAGAAGATTTGTGAACCCAAGGCGACGCATACCGTCTGTTTCGGTTCACAAATCCTCTCAGGTGGCGCACTCCGACGCACCGGTCTCGGCGACGTACGGACCCGTCTCGCCGAAGTCGGTGTAGAAGTCGGCCGCAGCCTCGCCCTCGATGTCGGGATCGGGGAAGAAGTCGAGGTCCTTCAGAGTGGCTCCGACCGCTTTTGCGCCGCCTTGGCGGGCCAACCAGCTGCGGAACGACTCCCCCGCTTCGCGTTCGCCGGCAAACCGCCTGACCACACGCACCGCGGCTTCGGGTGCGGTCTTCGCGGGCAGCCGCAGCGCCTTGTCGCCAAAGTGCGCCTGATGGTCACCGAGGTAGCCCCCCAAGAGCATCTGGTAACCAGGCGCTGACCGACCGTGCGCCCGGCGTTCGGCGCCGAAGAATCCGATGTCGGCGGCATGGTGCTGCCCACAGCTGTTGGTGCAGCCCGAGATGTTGATTCGCAGTCCACCCACGTCGGCCAAACCCTCGGTTTCGAGCGCCTCGCCGATCGCTTTCGCGAGGCCACGGGACTGCGTCACCGCAAGGTTGCAGGTATCCGCTCCGGGGCACGCCACAACATCGCGCACCAGCTCGGCGCCGGGTTCGGCCATACCGAGCTCGTCGAGGCGCCGGAACAACTCGGCGAGCTGCGACTCGTCGAGACCGCGCAGGACGAAGTTCTGTCGGTTTGTGACGCGCACGTCGACGCCGAAGTCACGCATGATCCGAGCCAGGCCACGAAACTGATCGCCGGTGATGTCGCCGAGCTCGCACCAGGCGTAGGCCGACACCGAACCGTTCGCGACGCCACGCACGACGTTGGCGTCTTCCCATCGTTCGTAGCGACCGGGCCGGCCGAGTCGCACCGCGGTCCCCTGTCCAACGCTGGTGACGACGCCGGCGCCTCGACCCGCCGGCGCGTCACCACGCTCCCGCACAACTTGTGGAATCCCGCCCGGCCACGTCGCCGACGCCGGCAACAGCTTGCGGGTGGCGATCACCTGCGACCGCAACTCATCGAGGCCAAGGGTCTCGACCAACCACTTGATACGGGCCCGCAACTTGTTGTTGCGATTTCCCTGCCGGTCGAACACCCGCATGAGAGCTTCGATGGTGGGCAAAAGGTCTTCCTTGGCCGTGAAATCTTCCAACGCCTGGGCGGGGAACGGGTTGGCCCCGAGCCCGCCGGCGATGAACACCTTGAACCCGACTTCGATGGTGCCGTCCTCACGGGGACGGGTGGCGCCGACCACGCCGATGTCGTTGAACATCGCCTGACCGCAGTCGGTGGCACAGCCGGAGAAGTTGATCTTGAACTTTCGCGGCAGCCGCTGGCCCAGCGGGTTGCGCAGGAAATACTGATTGGCCGCCTCGGCCCACGCACTGATGTCGAGGATCTCGAACGGGCAGGCACCGGCCAGGTGACAGCCCTGCACGTTGCGATTCGTGTCGCCACAGGCCTCACGGCTGGTCAGCCCTACCTCGGCGAGCTCACGCATGACCTCGGGGATCTGCGTGAGCTCGACGAAGTGGAACTGGAGGTTTTGTCGAGTGGTGATGTGTCCCCAACCACGGCTGTAGGTCTCGGAGATGTGGCCCAACTTGTCCAGCTGATCGGCGTCGATCGACCCATAGGGCACTCGCACGCGGATCATCTGGTGGGTGCCCCCCTGGCGCTGCCCGTAGATGCCGTTGGTCAGGCGGAACACCCGGAAGACATCTTCGTCCACCTCACCGGCGA
>CBESNZ010000280.1:0-4638 GCA_965531045.1 uncultured Acidimicrobiales bacterium | reverse complement strand
TACCGTCGAGACGACCGGGCATGCACGGGATCAGCATCACCGGCACGTCGGCCATCCGATCGCTGAGGTAGATGGCAGAGTCGGCGACGCGGCCCATCTGGGCGGACGCCGCGTCGGCGTTTCGATCGATGTCCTCGAGGGCACCCTTGGCATACGACGCGAAGCCGTCTTGATACAGCTTGGCCAACGCGGCCTTCTTCGCCGGATCGGTAACCACGAGCCACTGCCACCCCTGCGAGTTCGAGCCGGTCGGCGCCTGCACGGCGAGTTCGAGGCATTCCTTAATCACCTCTGGTTCAACCGGACGGTCGAAATCGAGTCGTTTCCGCACGGCTCGGGTTGACGCGAGCACTTCGTCTGCGCTGAGTCCAAGGTTCATTCGGGTCTCCTGATTCGATCGGTCACCCATCGATCTTGCCGCGCCACCCCCAGCAGGCACCAACCCGAACGCGAAAGCAGCGACCGCAATGCGGCCGCTGCCTTCCCGTTATCTTCAGAGTGGGTTCGCTGAATTGCTGGCGATCAGGCGTCGACCTTGATCGGCTCTGGCTTCTTGCGCTTGGCGACGAGCAGCAATCCGAGACCGAGCAACATCGACATGCCGGCGATCTGGACGTAGTTGGTGCTCGAGGTGCCGGTACGAGCCAGGGCATCGTTCGCCGCAATCGCCTGACCGGTGGTGAAGCTGACCCGAGAAACGAACTCACTGCCGTCAGCCTTCGTGCTGCGCACCTCGAGGGTGTACGTACCTTCGCCGAGATTCTCCGGCAACGTGACCACGATCTTCACGGCGCCGCTCTCGTCAGCCACCGTGCGCGACAGACGACTGGCGGACAAACCCTGTACCTCGGTGGAGTCCAACACCGAGATGGCTCCGTCGCCGGAGATCAACAGCACTTCGACGTCGGCGCCGGGGAGCAGTCCGTTGGCCTCGAACGTCACCTTGGAACCCGGACCCGCAACCGCCGGGGCCGAGAACACACCGGCGCCGAGGTCGGGGCCGCTGTAATCCTGCGCCGACGCCGCCGGCGCGGCGCCGAGAAGAATGAGGGCGACAACGGTGGTTATGAGCTTTTTCATTGGACTCTCCGGTCTCACATGGACATGGCGCCCATTGTGATTGCGTCTGCTGTGATTGGGTCTGCTGTGATTGGTGATCGGTCGATGGATCGGCGAGTTGAGCAAACGCGGCGCCAATTGAGCCGGTCGGCCCATTATGAATGCACGATCAGATCCGACTCGAGGGGCCCGGAGTACCGGGCCTCGTGGGATCCGGATTCGACGTGGATCTCGAGGTGGTCGGTGGTCACGAGTGGTTGGTGACCGACGACGAGTTCGTAGTCGTCACCCGACCACGTCAGGCCGGAGAGGTGCAGGGACACGGTGACCGATTCCCCCGGGGGAATCAACACCACCCGCTCGTGCCGCCAGCGGTCGAACTCCCAAAATGAACGGGTCAGGGCGGGTTCGGGCTCCGCCCCCTCCCAGCGAACCGCCTCGTGCGGGGTGTGCACGACCAGCACCGCCCGATTGACCCCCGGCGCAACCCCGTGCGTGTTGTTGATCTCATAGCCGCTGCGCCCGGCGGGGACGGTGTTGGTGAGCTGCACCGTGACGGTGCCGTCGAGTTCACCGGTCGCCGCGTCGACGACGGCGTCGTAGGTGATCGACCGTTCGAGGTAGGCGTCGAGCTTGTTGGGCCCACCATTCACGTGGCTGACCGCCAGGACGTCCTGCCCGGGTTCGATCGCCTGAACCGCTCCGCTGAGCCCCATCTCCTCGAGCACCGCAAGCTCGGCGGGGTCGGTGGTGGCGATCGCCAGTCGTTGCTGTTCGACCACGTCGGCCAAGCGACGAAGTTGTGCGGCCCGCATCCGGGTGGCATCGACCGCGCCGATCTGGTCGACGAACCCTGCCACGAAGGCCTCGAGGATCGCGTTGCGATCCGCCTTCCGCGGAAACCGCTCGTACTGATCCGTGATGAAGAAGTCGGCGGTGTTCGACCCGTTCAGCTCGATGCCGAACTCAGGAACTCGAACCGGTCCGCTCAAGGCGATCAATGCCTCGAGGGCGTAGGGGTCGAGGTAGACGACCCCGTCGACATCGACGCCCGCCATCTGGGGAAAGAGGTCGGCGACCGCCCGGGCGACGGTCGGGAGATCGGTGACCGCCGTCAAGTTCTGGCCATAGCGCCAAGGTTCGAGCTCGAGAAACCGCTGTGGGTAGCTTCCCTGCAGGTCGCCCGGGTCACCGGGATGCTGTTTCAGATCGCCGGCCCGACCCGCTTGGAGCAGCTCGAAGCGGCCATCTCGGGCCGAGACCAACGCATAGCCCGCTGCGAACCCACCCAGGTCCCGCGCCTCGGCTGGGTTGCCGATCAGGAACATGTACGTCCGAGGTTCCTCGTAGCCGCCGAGCGTCGAGAGCTGCGCAAGGCCGCCGACGGTCGCGTCCATCGCAGCGCGCAGCGAGGCAATACCGGTGGTGAACTCCTTGACCTGTCGGGACAGCGGCGGGGCCAGCCAGACCGTGTCGATGGTTTGCAGGTGCGATTGGCTTCGTTCGACCGAATCGGTCGCAGCGACCAGTGCGACTCGCAGTTGGTCCGCACGATCGACATCGATCCGGCCACGGCGGACGATGTCCAACGGGTTCTCCCCGGCGGCGATGATCAGGCCGGCGTCGACCATGCCGATCGCAGCGTCGGTCGACTGTTCGATCGCACGGAGGTTCGGGCCGAACAGCGGCAAGGTCCGCGCCACCCTGGTCCACCCGCCGTCGAGGTCTGATCGCAACTCGACCAGACCGGTCTGAGCTCGGTGCAACGACGCCTGCGCCCGATCCATGTCCCCGGCGGCGAACGCGTCGGCTGCGTCCGCGCTGTGGTCGGCCGCGACCTCGACATCGAAGCGGTATCGGGATGTTTCGAACGCCGTTGCAACCCCGATGACAAGCGCAATGAGCAGGCAGCACGACGCGATAGCGGCGGACCAAATTCGCGTACGGCGCGAACCCCGCAACCACCCGGCCGCGAGTACCACCGCAACAGCGAGGCCGACGGCGACAGCCGACAAGCGCTCGTAGCCAAAATCTCGGACCCGAAACAACGCCTGCGTCAAGGCGATGATCCCGACACCGAACAAGATCGTGGGTACCGGTGGACGTCTCCCGAACCCGGCCTCGGGAGATACGTACCACGACCCGACGATGCACAGCACGGCGATGGCGAACGCCGCAACACCGATCGAACCGGTCGCTCCCAGTCCGATCAACAATGCGGGAACGATCGCTATCGGGTTTGCTCGTTGTGCAGTTGCCGCCAACGCTCCGGCGAAGACGGCCACCAGGACGAGGTCGACTCGGGAATCGCCGGTCGGCGAAGCATCGATCGTCGCCGCCGCAACCAGTCCGGCGATGATCGAGAGCAGAGCAGCGACCGTTCTACGGACGGACTCGCCGGTGGCGTGAGACTCCATACGTCCTGTTCGGCTGCGCGGTTGCTTCCGTGAGTGACCGCGCCGTTCGGCGCTGATTTCGCCACGCATCCCTCACAAAGCCGGGGATGAACCCGACGAGTGTCATGCAAAGCGGAAGCACCTGAAACGAGACCTCGTCATGCCCGGCCCTACCGTCGCCCCTTACCCCGAGAAGCACAGCGACACGCTGATCGATGGCTCGCGTTCGTCCAGCTTTCCGTTCAACCGATCGACCCATGCCCACCTCACTTCGTGGTGCCTCCCGGCGGAGAGTAATTACCGGGGCTGGAAGCTCGGGGTCAAACGAGGCTTCGACATCGTGGGCGCAATCATTGCGCTCCTCCTGCTCCTCCCCGTGCTCCTGATCCTTGCCGCAGCGGTGAAGCTCGGAAGCCCGGGCCCGGTCTTCTTTCGACAAGATCGAGTCGGCTTCGGCGGCACGGCTTTCGGCATGTACAAGTTTCGATCGATGTACATCGACGCGGAAGATCGGCTCGCCGCCGACCCCGCGTTGTTCGAGCGATACGTCGCCAATCACTACAAGTTGCCTGAATCCGAAGATCCGCGGGTCACCTCCCTCGGCCGACTTCTCCGCAAGGCAAGTCTCGACGAGCTGCCGCAGTTCATGAATGTGCTCTTCGGTCAGATGAGCCTGGTCGGTCCTCGACCCGTCGTCGGCCACGAACTCGCCACGCACCGAACCTCGGACGGCTACGTCTTCGCCAAGCCAGGCATTACCGGACCGTGGCAGGTGGAGGCGCGCAGCAATGTCGGCTACCCCGAACGGTGTGCGTACGACAACCGCTACCTCCTCGATTGGTCCCTGACCGGCGACGTGAAGTGGCTACTCCGTACCATTCCGGCCGTCGTCACCGGCCGTGGGGCGCACTGACCTGCGCCATTTGCGCAGCAAACGGACAATTTCCAACGGAAGCGCTCATTACTCATTTGGGTAGGCCGAAAGACCTACGAGGTGAAAGCGCACCTCGTTGGAGGCAAGTCCGTGCAATCCCCGAATCTCACCGATCTCGAACTGAAGGACTATGTCCGGATCGCGGTGCGGCACAAGGTGCTGTTCATCGCGGTGCTCGCCGCCACGATCGCTGCGACGATCTTCTTCACCAACCGGCAGACCCCCACGTACACGGCTTCGGTCGATGTG
>CBESNZ010000279.1:0-4712 GCA_965531045.1 uncultured Acidimicrobiales bacterium | reverse complement strand
GAGCCGCCTTGCCCACCTCGCCGTACATCCCCATGTCGAGGATCTGTCGAAGGAGCTGCTGACGATCGGACGACTTCTCGTGCAGGAACTCGGCGAACCGTCCCTGGGGCAGCACGACGGTCTTGGTGAACTGGGCGAAATCGAGTCCCAACAGTTTCTGCACTGCGGGCGTCAGCTCCCGAGCCCCGCTGGCGAGCACCTCGTCGCCGCGTTCGAGCCGGGCCTCGCGGGTGGTTCCGCCGCCGTCGGTGCGGCGCACCACGCGCACCGCGGTGTACGCGACGCCGGCCACCTCGAACTCGAGCAGCACCCGCGCCTCGTTGCTCAACGTGTTGATGGCCGCCCCGACCAGTTTGTTGTCGTCGTAGCGGGCGACCGAGCCGTAGAGCGCAAAGGTGATGGCGTCGATGATGGTGGACTTGCCCGAGCCGGTCGGGCCGACGAGGGCAACCAGGTCGACGTCGGAGAAGTCGACCTCGATCGGGTCGCGGAAGGCACCGAAGCCCGCGAGCTCCAGACGCAACGGTCGCATCAAAGGCTCCCGGAGGCCGCGTCGACCTCGGCTTCGAGGAGCTCGACGAACAGATCGGTGATGCGTTTGTCGTCGATGCCCTGTTCGGCCAGGAACGCCTCGAACAAGGCCTGCGGCGCCCGTCCGTCGTGTCGGGTAATCGGTGCCCGATGGGCCGGGGCGTCGGGATTGTCGACCCGCACCTCGACCACGGCGTCGCCGAACATGTCGCGCACCGTGTCGTTCAGCCCGGCCTGGCCGGCTTCTTCCACCCGCACCCGCAGCCAGGTGTGATCGTCGACGGTGCCCACGAGCTGGCGGAGCTCGGACAGCGACCCGGCAAGTGTGCGCAGCCGCCATCCCGACTTCAGCGGGAGCGGTGTGACGGCGGCGGGAACGCCGGCCGATACCTCGACCAGGTTCACCTGCTTGGCCTGTTCCTCTTCGCCGAAGTCGAGCTGCAGTGGCGAGCCGCAGTAGTGGATGGCGCCGGGCCCGTCGATGCGTTGGGGGCGGTGCAGGTGACCGAGCGCGACGTACGACGCGGTGGCCGGCATGGCCTGCGCGGGCACGGCGTATTCCTCGGAGAAGTGCGAGAGGCGCTCGCCGCCGCCCATCGCGCCTCCGAGCACGAACGTGTGCGCCATCAGCACGTTCACCGCCGCCGCATCGAACCCCACGGTCAACGAATCAATCAGGAGCCGGCTGCGATCGGCATAGGCCTGCACCTGCTCGAACGCGGCGGCATCCATCAGGTCGCGAGCTCGCACGATGCCTCGCTGCGACACGAACGGCAGCATGGCCAACCGCAAGCGTTCGCCCGAGCGGGTCTCAATGGTGCGAACGCCGCCCTGCTCGGGGCGCATCGGCTGGCTGGCGACGTGCAGCGATCCGGCGGCCTCGAGGACCGGGGAGATCGCCCGGATCCGGCCGGCATTGTCGTGGTTACCGGCGATGATGGCGACGTCGGCGCCGGTGTCGGCCAGCGCCAGCAAGGTCTTGTAGACGAGCGCTTCGGCCTCGGCGGTCGGGGTGCTGGTCTCGAACAGGTCACCGGCGATGAGCACGGCATCGACCTGGTGTTCGGCTGCGGCAGCGACGATCTCGCCGAGTACCGCCTCGTGTTCGGCCAGGCGGCTTCGGCCCCGCATCTGCTTGCCCACATGCCAATCCGAGGTGTGCAACAGCTTCATCGACGCGTCCTACAACCCGGAGAACGGGTCGTCGGGTTGGTCGATCGATCCACCGACCACGCCCGACAGATCGGCCTCGGCCGGCCGGGTGGCCCACGCCGGGAACGGAAACTCGATCAACATCGGGATGGGCAGCCGCGGCTGCGCGACGTACATCGACCCCGGCTTGAGGATCGTGGCCCGCTGCCGTTGCACGCCCGGCAGGAACCCGTACTGATCACGTCCGGCCTCGGCGCTGTCGAGCCGACCGACCACACGGATCGCACTGTTGGCGACCACCCGACGTTCGACCTCGCTGGCGGTCTGTTGGGCGCCGATCAGGATGATGCCCAGGCTGCGGCCGCGCTCGGCGACATCGAGCAGGATCTCCTTGATGGGGCTGCTGCTGTCGCGCGGCGCGTACTTGTTCAGCTCATCGAGCACGATGAACTGCAACGGCTTCGCAACACCCGACCGTTCCTTCTCGTCGAAGGCCTGGCGGAGCACCACACCGACAACGAAGCGTTTCGCCCGATCGTGCAACTGATGAATGTCGACCACGGTGAGCTGGTTCGCGGTGAGGTCGATCGCGTGGGTCGCCGCATCCGCGATGTCAGCGCGAATCAGCTGCTCGACGTGCCGCCGTGACGACGCCAGCCGTCGGATGAACGCGTTGATCGTGCCCGACCCAACCGCTCGGCCGGTCCATCGCTGGTCGGGGAGTTCGGCGGGGTCGTCGGGAATGAGCTGCCGTTCGATCGCGTCGACGAGCTGCCCGAAGTTGCGGCAGGTCTTCCCCTCGATACGGACCGCACCGTCGCTGGTGTCGCCCTGGTCGGCACAGCGGGCGAGCTGCGCCATCACCGCCTGCACCACGATCGTGTACTGCTGACGTTCGTCCTCGGCATCGGAGAACAAGAAGGGCAGCAAGCCCTGCGAGCAGAAATCGGCGAGGGTCCAGAAGAAGGGTCGGACGCCGGTCGACCGAGCGCCGGTGGCCGGGGTCGCGTTCGCATCGTCGCGACGCGGCGGCGCCAAGATCCCGACACTCCGGAACGGTTGCGGCTCGAGCCCCAAGGCCTGATACCGGTTCGACTGCTCGGGCGTGAGCTTCGTGTTCGGGTAGTCGAGAAAGAGCAGGTCCTCGCCCTTCACGTTGAAGATCAGCCCCCGCGTGTTCGCGGCCTCGGCGCCCAATACGCCCGAGGTGAACAGCGAGTAGAGCAGGAACGTCGCGTAGCTCGTCTTGGTCGCAACACCGGAGATGCCGCTGATGTTGACATGTGCACCCTTGGTGCCGTCGACGAAATCGAGGTCGAGGTAGATCGGCTCGTCGTCACGACTCAAACCGGCGGGCAGGCGGCGCTCGACATCGTCGAAATCGAGGGCGACATCACGTTCGGCATCGGTCGCCCGTCGGACCTCGGCCCCCGGAAGCGGCGGCACGAAGATCTCGGGCACCACCCGGGTGAGCTGCACCATCGCGGCCTCGCTCACCTCTGCGGGCAGGATGCCGTCGGCGATCAGGAACACGTCGCTGTCGAACCTTGCGCCCTCGTGGCGCGCTCGAACCTGGCCGACGATGCCGTACAGGCTCATCTCCTGACCGTCGGGCAGCACCCGATCGAGCGCCACGACGTCGTCGAGCTGGAGGTGTGCCCCGGGCGCGATCGCCACCCAGAACTCGAGTGGTGTTGCATCCTCGGTGCCCAACACACGGCCGACAATCTCGCTCATAGTGCCCCTTCCGGCCGCCTACCATCGCTACACCGCTGACCCCGGAACGGCCCAGTTCTGACGCGCGGACAGTCCTCGTCGGACCTTACTCCGCCGTCCCCCAGGCGCTGGTGTTCAGGGAGTAGCTGCGCAAACACACCGTCGTCTACTCGAAACAACGGAGATTGCACGGCGGCCTATTTGAGTGGACAGAACGGGACGTCTACGTTTCGGTCGTCACGTGGCGAGCGGATCACATCGTCGTCACCCATCGGTGGAGGTGAACGAGTGACGTTCCGCCCTTTGAACATCCGAACAAATCCGATTCTTGGGCTCGCTGCGATCTTCGTGCTCGCCTTGGCCACGGTGATCCTGGCGCCCGGTGGTAGCGCCTCAGCCCACCCCGGACGGACCGCCGCAGATGGCTGCCACTTCTGTCATACCAACTGCGCTCGCTGGGGGCAGACACAGGGCGTCCGCCATTGCCACAACACTCCGCCGCCGCCGAACCCACCGCCGCCCGTTACACCGCCTCCACCGAGCAACAACCTGCCGTATGGGGTCGTCGACGAAATCAGCGCAACGACAGGCCTCGTCCGTGTTCGTGGCTGGACCCGAGACCCCGATACGTCCGCCTCGCTTCGGGTGGGCATCACTGCAGACGGCACAACTATTCGAACAGCAACAGCCAACCGACCGCGCGGCATCGGCAACTACGGCTTCGACGAAACAGTTTCCGTCGGTGCCGGCAACCGGCGAATCTGCGCCGTCGCCATCGACGCAAATAGTGGCGCAGCGAAGACGATCGCTTGCCAGAGCCTCGTCGTTCCCGGTACTCCCCCTACGCCCACCCCACCACCAAACCGGGCGGCAATTGGCGTCCTCGACGAAGTAGGCGTCGTTGGGGCCGACGTCCGCGTTCGTGGATGGGTTCGCGATCCAGCACGGAAAGAGCCGCTGGCAATCGAGATACTCGCCGGCAACACCGTCGTCCGGACCGTCACCGCCACCCTGACGCGCGGCATCGGCAACTATGGGTTCGACGAAACAATCCCCGTCGATCCCGGGCGACAAGAGATCTGCGTCCGCACGGCTGAGCGGCCGGGTACTTCGCCGGTCACCATCGGCTGCAGCGACGTCGAGGTCATCCCGACCCCGCCCACGCAGACTCGATACTGCAACGGAGAGGTCGCAACCCTGGTTGGCACCGACGGAAACGACACCATCATCGGCACCGAGGGCCGGGACGTCATCAACGCACTTCGGGGCGCTGACACGATCATGGGACTTGGCGGCGACGACGTCATTTGCGG
>CBESNZ010000278.1:0-4770 GCA_965531045.1 uncultured Acidimicrobiales bacterium | reverse complement strand
TTGAGGCGCAGCTGTGAGAGGCTCGCCTCGTGGGGGGGGCCGTCGTAGGTCCCCCCGCCGATGACGAAGAAGCCGCGGGCGTTGATGACCTCGGTGGTGAAGAGGTATTCGACGTCGCCGTCTTCGTCGACGAGTGCGAGACCGGCGAGTGACCGGGGCGCCGCCGACGGGTTGAAGAGCTCGACGAACTCGTTCTCGCCCGACCCGGGACCGTCGGTTCGGATTTCGGAGATGACCACGTTGGTGGGTGCGCCCGGCGAGGTGCCGGCGCTGCCGCATCCGCTGGGGCCGGCACTTCGGCCCCGCGGGGTGACCTGGCTGGCCGAGAATGCACGGATCCAATCGTTGGAGTTGTTGTTGGTGTCGATGCAGCTCCCGCCGTTCAGTCCGTATTTGCGAACCATGCTCTGCGGGTTCGAGGTCGAGCCGGGATCAAACGGCGGAAGCCCGGTTCCCTCGGCGATCGCCGATGCGGGTACGACCACGGGCTTGTTTTCGGTTCGGGCTCGGGTACCCACGACGTCGATGTATCCCGCGCCGTTGTCCAGACCGATGCCGATCGACAGCGGGAGATTGACGGGGAACGTTGCGTCGGCGTTGCCGGCAACCGACGTTCCCTGCCGGGCGACGAGGTAGAAGGAGTTCGCCGTGACCGTGCCCGAAAGCGGCACCGAGTGGAAGACTCCCACGTTGTTCGCCAGGCGGAGGTACGAGCCATCGAGGCTGACCGTGCCGCCGGTGCCGTTGTAGAGCTCCACGAAGTCGCCCGACGGGTTGGCCCCCGCAGCGGAAAACTCGCTGATGACGAACCCGACCGGTGGCGGAGGGGGAGCGGTCGTCGTGGTTGTCGTGGAGCTGGTCGTTGTCGAGGTCGTCGTTGTCGAGGTCGTCGTCGTGGAGTTGGTCGGCGTGGTGGTCGTCGTCGAGGTGGTCGAGCTTGGCGTTGGGGATGTGGTCGTCGAGCCTGGCGTTGGCGATGTGGTGGTCGACGACCGAGGCCCCGACGTGCTGGTCGGCGAGCCCGGAGCCGAGGTGGACGACGTCGCCCCACCCGATGTGTTCGTTCCGCCGACGGTCGATTTTGTTGTCGTTGTCGTTTCCGTGTCCGATCGCGGCGGAATGGTGAGCGAAAAGACGAATTCCGTCGTCGGCGGAGTGGTGGTCGGTTCGCCGGGCGCGGGAGCGACGGTGGCAGTCGGCGGGGTCGTTGTCTCGTCGATGGTTGCAATGAATGACGTAGTGGGTGTGGTCACCGGGGCATCGGTGAAGGCGATGGCCTCAGGAGGGGGTTCTTCGTCGAAATCGGGGACCGCCGCGACCGCGCCGCCGACGACGGCAACGCTTGCCGCGCTCACCGCGGCAACGGCGGCCGGGGCGCTGACCGTGCTGAGGGAGGGCAGGCCTGCGAAGGCGCTGAACCAACTGATCGGTCCGGCGATGAAGCGCAGGCGGCTGACACCGATGCCGAGGAAGGCCCGAACGACCTCGGGGTCGAACTGGGTACTCGCGCAGCGAGCGACCTCTTCGCGAGCGGCGTTGGCGTCCATCGGCTTCTTGTATGACCGAGCCGAGGTCATGACGTCGAACGAGTCGGCGACCGCGACGATGCGGGCGCCGAGGTGGATGTCGGTCTGGGCCAACCCGTTGGGGTAGCCGCCTCCGTCCCAGCGTTCGTGGTGCTGTCCGACCGCAGCGCTCCACTCGCCCAACCAACCGGCGATCGGGGCGACGAGGCGCTCACCCTGCCAGGTGTGCGACTTCATGATCTCCCACTCTTCGTCGGTGGGCTTCTCGGGGCTGTTGAGGATCTCGGCCGGCACCATCAGCTTGCCGAGGTCGTGGAGCAGGGCCGCCCAGCGCAACTTGTTTGCCGCGGCCGTCGGGAGTTCCATCTCGTCGATGATCAGATCGGTGTAGGCACGCACTCGCTCGCAGTGGCCACGGGTCAGGCGATCGTGGGCGCTGAGCATTGCGAGCAGCTCGAGCATCTGGGCCGCATAGTCCTCGTCGGGGCTGAGGGCGATACCGGACTGTTTGACCTCTTCGATACGGTCGGCGAGCCGTTTCGACGATCCGGCTCGCAGCGCGATCTTGTAGCGCTCGGGCGCGGCGTCGGGGAACACGAGGGCCATCGTGAGAAGCGCCGGCAGGGGAGCGACCCGGCGCAGAATGCGTTCGGCGAGGAACAGTACGGCCGTCGAGACGGTCGCCACGCAGAAGAACCAGGGAATGAAGCCGATGCCAAGCCGCGATGGCGGGACGGTATTGCCGAGGAACCAGGCCAGCGCGCCGCTGGCGAGCACCGGGATGAGCAACACGACGATACGAACGACGCGGGCCAGCCCGGCGCGGGCGGTCCACACGGTCTGTTTTGCGTCGGGCGATACCCGGGTCGGGCTGTCTACTGGCACGTGTGCCCATCGACACGGCCCAGCGGTGCCTTTACGAAACAGGGGAGCCGGACCCGCCCAGCATGGCCGGTGTGCGGCCGTTCGAACGGCAGGTCATTCGAACGAGAGGCTGACCGAATCGAACTCGATCCAGCCCGACGACAAGATCAGGGAACACGAATCTTCGAAGCACTCGAAGGGTTCCTCGCCGTTCCCGAGGTCTGGCTGAGAGAAGGTGCCGTCGAGGTCGATCCGGAGTTGGTGTTCATCGCCGGGACCCGGTGACCTGCCGAGCTGTTGGCAGCCCTCGCCGGTCCGAAAGTTCCCCCCAGGGGTGCAGGCCTGAATGGCGTACTGCTGGGCCAACCCGATGCCAGCGAAGCGCACGTCGATCGGCCCGGGGTCCTCGACGGCAAGGATGTCGTCGGTGCGGACGAGCGCCCGGCCGTCGAGAAAGAACTCCATGGAGGGAAGCGGCGGTCCCGGGTCGTTGGCATCGAAGGCGAGTGGTGTCTCGACCGGCCGCTCGAATGCGGAGTTGGCGAGAAGGAAGCAGCTGGCAAACGCACAGTCGATCACCTCGTCCTGTGCCAGCAGGTAGCGCTGCATCGTGACCCGGGTCTCGATATGGACCCCGTCGAATTGCTGATAATTGGTGCACGTGAGGGCGTCGATTCTTCGAACCCGGCTCCCGTAGCTGCACTGGGCGAGGTCGAGGGTGCCGGTCCACGCCTCCGCAGTGATCTGCAGTTGCTCTCCATCGATGAGTTCGCGGTCGCCGTCGACAACGATCAGCGTCGGCGGTGCGCTGGGTTCGAACGCGAGGGCCAAGGCGCCGGAGGCAACGTCGGCCGCGCCGACGGAGAGGTTTGGAAACTCGCTGGCGGCGACGATGCACTGCTCGAGCAGGCAGTCGACGAAACCACCACCGTTCGGAAATCCATCGGCCAACTGGATCTCGGTGGTGAAGGTGCCGTCGGCCCCGACCTGCAGCTGCACCGCCAAACCGACCGCACAGTTGCCGAGCGGGTCCAGACCGTCGAGCACGCCGATCCGGCACTGGCCAACGGCGATGTCGGCACCAGGTGGGAAGTCGGCTCCCTCGACCCCGATCATCTGACGACTCGAGAACGGCCCACCGTCGAGCGGGAGGAGCGACCCGGGTCCGAGCGCGTTGAGGTCGCCGACATCGGGCAGGATCGGGACCACCGTCGTCTCGGGGGAGTCGGTCAGGGTGTGCGGCGTTGCCGCCGTGGTGGTCGAGGCGACGGGCTCGATCGTCGTTGATGGGGAGCCGGTCTGGACCTGCGCCGAACCGACGGAGGTGCACCCGAAACCCGCCGACGTCGCCAAGGCGAGGAGGGCGATGGTTCGGCGCATACCTGTTCGACGCCCGTTCGGTCGGCATCGTTCGGTCGGCACTATTCGGCCGGCACTATTCGGCCGGCTGGTTGAAGCGGCCGGGCTGTTACGCGAAGGAGATCTCTTCGAACGCCACGAGGTTGGGAGTTCCGGGGAGCACGGCGATGCCGACGTAGCAGGTGACGACCCGGCAGTCGGTGTTGCCGAACGAATCGACGACGCGGACGGTGAAGGTGCCGGTTCCGTCGGCCTCGCCGATGCCGAAGCCGAAACCGTTGCAGCGCTCGAGAAGCACACCGAGGTCGGCCGCTTCTGAAGGAAGCGTGTCGCACTGGGCGGTCGCCAAGAACTGACCGGCCGGCAGATTCTCCGCTTCGATGGTGACGAAGTCGCCCGAGGCCAGACCGACGATCGGTGAAATCGTGGCCCGTATGGCGGTACCTTCGCCGTCCACCGGTGGGGTGACGGGGAAGAGCTCGGCCAGATCCTCGGGGGTCTCGATGTCGCCGAGCGCATCGGTTATCGCGTCGGCGTTTACGGCGTCACCCCGTGGCGGCGACGTCGTCGAGGTCGAGGACGACGAGCTCGAACGTGTAATCGTCGTCGATGTGGTGGACGTGCTCGACGTAGTGGACGACGTACGGGTGTCGTCGGCGTTTGCGGTGTTCCGGCGCACGGTCGTGGACGATCCGGTTTCCTGATCTTGACCTCGACCCGCATCCGTATCGTCTGCAGCGGTCGTTGCCGATCCACCGTCGACGAAGGTGACCGGGGGCAAACCCGTGACCGGGTCAGCCGAGGCGGTGGTCGGGGTCTCGGTGATGTCGAGGACCGATGCGACGGGCACGGTCGTCTGCGCCGTGTCGGCCGGTGATGCGGCGACGTCCTGTGGCTCCCCGGCGCCGCCGCCGACCAGGATGAGGGCCGTTCCTGTCGAGGCGTGCATTTCGGCGACGCCCGACAGGTCGATCTTGCCGGCCTTGAGCAGCGCCAGCGCCTGTTCGGCGAAGGGGTCCCT
>CBESNZ010000277.1:0-4787 GCA_965531045.1 uncultured Acidimicrobiales bacterium | reverse complement strand
TACCGAGCTGACCTCGCACGCCGGCGCCGAAGAACGGTACTTCTACGTGCCGCTGATGGAGACCGACCTTACGCAAAACAAGGCGCGACACAGCGTCGCTGAGCACAAGGAGCTCGACGACTTCGTCGAGCAGCTCGAAGCGTACGAAGAGTCCGGCTCGGCCTGGCTGCCGACGGCCCAGGAGCTCGAGCACAAGCTGCTCCACCATCTCGAAGAGGAAGAGCAAGAGGTCTTCCAGCTCGCCGGGAAGGCGCTGAGCGAAACAGAAAAGACCGAGCTTGCCGACGAGTACACGGCCGACATGAAGCGCCGTCGTTCGTAAACCCCGGCACAGCGTGCGCTGAGTAACATCTCGGCCATGCTTCTCCGTAGCCAAACCGACGTCGATCTCACCGCCATCGAGTCCGCGATAGATACGTCGAAGCTCGGCACCTGGGACTACGTCACCGCCTGCATCATCGTCGTGGCCGGCTTCGCGCTCAGTCGCGTCGCGAAGTTATTGGTGTCGAAGGCAATCGCCCGTGGCGGAGCCGACGCATTCGTCGGACAGCTGCTCGGTCGGTTCGCCGGCTACCTGGTCATGATCGTGGCCGTCGTCTACGCCCTCGATGCACTCGGCATCGCCGCCGGACCGGCCATCGGTGCCCTCGGCATCGTCGGTATCGCCTTGGCGTTCGCGCTCCAGGACATGCTCGAGAACTTCATCGCCGGCGTGCTCATTCAGCTGCGGCGCCCGTTCACCGCCGGCCAAGAGGTCGTCATTGCCGAACAAGAAGGAACCGTGGTCGAGATCGACGCCCGGGCCGTCGTGCTGGACACGCCCGATGGAGAACGCGTGCGACTCCCCTCGTCGGAAGTCATCAAGAACCCGATTGTGAATCACACGGTGCTCGGATCGCGCCGAACCGACCTCGTCGTCGGCGTCGCCTACGGCACCGACCTCCAACGAGCGGCCACGCTTGCCGCTGAAGCGGTCACCGACGTCGACTTGGTCCTCACCCATCGGCCCGTCGAGGCGCTCGTCACCGACTTCGGCGACTCGTCGATCAACTTGACGGTTCGCTTCTGGCACGAGCCGTCGATTCGTGGCCGTTGGCACGCCCGCAACGAAGCGGCCCTCGCCATCGATCGCGCCTACCGCAAGGAGGGGATCGTCATACCGTTCCCGCAGCGGGTCGTCACGATGGTGCCGACAGAATCGTCCGGCGACACCTGATCGTCAGCTCGCGTCGGCTGCTTTCAGGCCGCCGCCGGGGGTGACGTCGGCATCGCCTTGCACCGCAGCGCGGAAGCTCGGCGTCGCCTGCAGTGCGATGATGTCGGCCGGCATCTCGATGCCGTTGCGTTCGAGCGCGTCCTTCACCGCCTTCATGGCTTCGTCCAGGACGAGGCGCGAGTCGTGTTGGCGTGAGTTGCACCAGATGCGGGCCTCGATATTGACGGTGGACACCCCGAGCTCGCTGACCAACGCCTCAGGGGCAACGTCCTGCGACGCCCCTTGGACGCCGCGCAGGGCTTCGACGATGACCTCGCAGGCTTCGTGGGCATCGTTCTCGTAGGCGATCCCAGCGACGAAGGTCAGGCGCCGATCGTCGAAATGGGTCTGCACGCGAATCACGTTCTTGTACACATCCCGGTTCGGAATGACCACCATCTGTCCGTCGAAGGTCTTGATTCGTGTCTCGCGAATGGTGATCGCCTCGACCGTTCCGGTCTGGCCCTGCACCTCTATCTGATCACCCGATTCGAACGGCTGACGGATGAGGAGCAGGACACCGGACAGCGTGTTCTCGAGGATGTCCTGAAAGGCAAAGCCAATAGCCACGGAGAAGAACCCGAGGCCGGCCAGGAGATCGACCGGCTTGACCGACGGGAATGCGGCTGCGGTGGCGGCCAGGGCAAAGACGCCGAACAGCACCCAGCCGGCCAGCTTGCTCATGACCCGTGCGAAGCTCTCGGTCTTCGTGCGGCAAAGGAATCGGCGCAGGGCGCTCCGCAAGATCCTTGACAACCCATACCCGATCAACACGACGACGATTGCCACTCCGAGTCGGGGTATCGCCTCGAGAAACGACTCTGCCATCTTGCGGGCCGAATCGCTCACCTCCTCAGTCGGACTGTCGAGGCCATCGCCCTGGGCGAACGAGAGTGCAGCTGCAATTGGGAGTGTCATGCAGTCGGGCGTACCCGGCCGAGGCCAGGGGCAAACCCGCCCCCGGTTTGGACCGGCCAGGGAGTGGGTACACACGCTTGCATGCTCTCAATTCACGACACCCGCGCCCGCTGATGCCAAATGCAGCAGAGGCCATCGCTTCCACGCTTACGGCGCTCGGCGTCGAGTTTGCCTACTGCCTACCCGGTGAGGAGACCATCGACCTGCTCGATGCCTTCGACGCCGCAGGCGTCACGCTAATCGTCACCCGACACGAGCAACACGCAGCGTTCATGGCCGCGGCCCACGGGCGGCTCACCGGGCAGCCCGGCGTGCTGGTCACGACGCTGGGACCCGGTGCCACCAATGCACTCACCGCGATCTCGCAAGCCCATTTGTGCGGCTTTCCCCTCTTGATGCTGTGCGGACAGAAACCTCTGCGGGAGAACGAAGAAGGCAGTTTTCAAGTGCTCGACCTGGTCCGTCTCGCCGAACCGATCACCCGCTTCGCCACGGCGATCGCCGATGAACACGCCGCAGCGGTCACCATCGAGGGTGCATATCAGAAGACGCTGGAGGCCCGGCCGGGACCGGTGTTGGTCGTCGTTCCCGAGGACGTCGCCGCCGCGGCAGTTGCGTATCCACAACCGATCGAGCAAACCCGAGGCGCAAGATCCATCTCCGACGAAACCGCCGCCGCGCTCTCCGAGCTCATCGCCAACGCCAAGGCGCCTGTCATCCTTGCCGGCACAGGGGCGCAAGCCCACGACGCGAGCCAGGCGCTCGAGCGGCTCGCGGTGCGGAGCGGGCTCGGCGTGGTCGCCACCCAAATGGGCAAGGGCGCCATCCCCGAGGATCACCCCCAATCGCTGCGATCGCTCGGCCAGAACTCGCCCGACACCGCGAGCATCGCAGTGCTGTCGGCCGACCTCGTGATCACGGTGGGTTACCACCCCACCGAGCATCCGCCACTGGCATGGCATCCGGACGAGACCGTGCCGGTCGTCCACATCGACGGCTCGGCTCCCGCAGTCGAGCCGGGCTACCGTCCAACCTTCGTGGCGGTCGGGGACATCGCCGAAATTCTCGACCGGTTGACGGTCGAACCCTGGAGCGATCGATCCAACCGGACCGCCGAGCTGCGGGCCGCGATCGAGCGATCGCTCGCGAGCGAGACCCGCCCGCAATCGTTTCCCCCCACCGCCCTCGACATCGCGTTGGACGTACGCAACGCCTTACGACGAGACGACATCGTCGCCCTCGACAACGGGGTGTACAAGCTGTGGTTCGCGCGCCACTACCCGGCGCTCGATCGCAATACGTTGCTCCTCGACAATGCGCTGGCGACGATGGGCGCAGGGCTCGCAACCGCGATGGTCGCCGCTCGGCTTCATCCAGAACGCAATGTCGTCGCGATCTGTGGTGATGGCGGATTCCTCATGAACTGCCAAGACCTGATCGGCTGCCTCGACCTTCCGAACCTCATCATCCTGGTCGCCCGCGACGAGAAATACGGCTTCATCGCATGGCACCAGCAAGAGCAGGGCGTCGACGAGACAGCCGTTTCGCTACGGAACCCCGACTTCGCGGCCCTGGCCGAAGCATTCGGAATACGGGGCGAACGTGTGACCGACGACGACCAACTCGGCACGGTCCTCCGACGGAGCCTCGCCGAGGCCGGACCCGTTCTGATCGACTGCCCCATCGATCAATCTCGCAACGACGAACTCGGCGAGGAGCGCTATCGCGCGGCGCAGCACGAACTCGCTGCCCCGAAAACGCGAACGAGGCCGAGCCTCTAGGGTCCCGGCCTCGTCGAGTCGCTGTGGGTCATACCCTCTTGGCGAAATAGATGATGAGCAAGATGATGAGAATGGTGCCGAGCACGCCGCCTCCGATGACCATGATGCAACTGCCTTTCGTTGAAGTTGCTCACGAGGTACCCAAGGAGCAACCGGCCCAAACATGACCCTGCACTTCCTTTCCGCTGCACTTCTCCGTCCAGGTTTCGCCCACTCGGCCCGGGGGTAGGCCGCCGACGGTGTCGACCGACACCCACCACCTATCAGAGGAGCAAGCATGTCTGCTGACAGCACCCAACCCAGTGACACCCAAACCAATGACGAACACACGCCGTCTGCCGCCGACGCCGGCCGGATGCCCACCGCCGAGGAGGAAGCAGTCGCCGACGAGAACGCCAAGGACGTCGATCTCGACGCCGTCGAAACCGAATACCGCGACATGACCGAGAAGGGCGCCAACGTGAAAGGCGAGGGCGAAATTCCGTAAATATTTGTCCTGGCGCGCCACCAGCGCGCGACCGTCGGATTCTCCGACTCCAACCGCAAACCGAACGAAAGCAGTAGTGCAAATGGACACCTGGATATGGATCCTCCTGGCGGTCATCGTGATCGTGGCCATCGCCACGGTCGCGATGATCGTCCGACGCCGAACCCGCCGAGGCGACATCTTGTTGTCGGCCGGTCCCGGCACCAATAACCGGCCTGACAAGGGAGGCGGCCGATGAAAACTCATGTTGTTCGCGCAACCGATGTTTCTGGCCTGCCCGTCGTCACGATAGACGGCGGCGAAGACGTCGCCGAGATCAAGGATGTCGTCTTCGACGGCACCAACC
>CBESNZ010000276.1:0-4790 GCA_965531045.1 uncultured Acidimicrobiales bacterium | reverse complement strand
TCATGGTCGATGCCGGCGGAGTGCTCGATGAGGTAGTGCTTCGGTCGTACTGCATCGGCGCTGCGCACATGGGATTCAGCTGGGTCACGTCCGAAGCGCTGTCGCTCGACGATGAAGGCACCATCGGCGATCTCACCGTGCGCTCGTTCGGCATTGCACGCGCCATCGACACGCCACCGATCGAGGTGACGATCGCTCCGGCAACCGGGCCGGCAGTGAATGGATCGGATGCCGTGTTTGCCGCTGTCGCCGCCGCGGTCTGGATGGATCGGGGTCAACCGGTCGACTGGCCAATCGGCCTGCCGTAGACCCTCGGGTCGGTCTGCCTACTCGGCCGAGGGTGGCTGGGGGATGTCGGCGCCGACCGGCACGAACGCCAACGTGAACAGTTCGAGGTTGTTGCGGAACGCGACGTCGTCGAGGTCGTGGGTGAAGGTGATCCGGTCGGCTCCGAGCTCGGGCCAATAGCCGATCTGCCATTGGCCGGGCTCGCCATTGCAGTCGTCACCGTTGGCGATTCGGGTGCCGTTCCCGAACGTGATGGCGTCGTCGGCGACCGTTACGAACATCGCTTCGAAGAAGACCCCCATCGTCGCTCGTGCGCCGGTGACGTCGTCGGTGAACGGATGGATGTGGATGAGGCCGTCGGCGTGACTGTGGATGCCGTCGGGGTCGTAGTCGGAATCGAGGGGTGGAAGAAACACATCGCAGAGGTACACGGCGAATGCCGAGTGCCAGTGATCGCCCAGCGTCGGCCCATCAACCGGTTCGAGTTCGGGGTCGATCGGTCGGGACGCGTCGGCACTCGGAGAGGGCGCCTCGATACCGCTTGCTTCAGCCGCCTCATCGACGGCGTCGAAATCGAAACCGCCGGAACAGGAGACGGTGACCAGCGCGATGGCCATGAGCGCGGCGAGCTTTGGCATGATGGCGCGTGGAGGTCTATTCATGACAAAGCCCGTTGGTCCGTACACGCCGGTGATGCAAGCTGCCGGGCTGATATTCGTCTCTGGTCAGGTGGGTTTGCGCGATGGTGCGCTGGTCGAGGGCTTCGCGGCGCAGGCGGAGCAATCGTTGACCAACCTGGCCGGCCAACTCGACTCGGTCGGTGCGACCATGGCCGACGTCGTGAAGACCACGGTGTTCCTGGTCGATATGGGCGACTACGCGACGATGAACGACATCTACATCGCCGCGTTCGGCGATCATCGGCCCGCCCGCTCGGCGGTCGCCGTGAAGCAGCTGCCGATCGGCGCCCTCTTCGAGGTGGAGGCGATCGCCCACGTGGTGAGCTAAGCCGCGTCGGCTGGAGGCCCGGCCCAGGGGTTGGCTTCGCTCAGTGTGAGGAGTTCGGAGCCCTCGGCGTGGTCGTCGGCCTCGGTCTTCATGGCCCAACCGAGCACGCCGGCGAGGCCGGCCATGCTCATGAGCATGATGACCGGGAAGATGGCCAGCACCACGATCATCACGATTGTTCCTGCGTCCATGAACGAATGCTACCCGGCGTTCCACTTGGATTGGCCGAAGCTGTAGCCGACCGAGCGGACCGTCTGGATCAGGTTGGCGTGTTCTTCACCGAGCTTGGCCCGGAGCCGCCGCACGTGCACGTCGACGGTTCGAGCGCCACCGTAGTAGTCGTAGCCCCATACCCGGCTGAGGAGCGTCTCGCGAGTGAACACCTTGCCCGGGTAGGAGGCCAGGAACTTCAGCAGCTCGTACTCCATGTACGTGAGGTCGACCGGCGTGCCGTCGATGGCTGCTTGATAGGTCTCGATGTTCAGGGCCAGCGGCCCGTACGACACGATTTGCGGGGCATGCAGGTCACCGCCGCCACGCATGAACAGATGCTTCAGACGAGCCTCGAGTTCGCGCGGATGAAAGGGCGTGAGGCAGAAGTCGTCGAAGAGGTCGCTACGGCCTTCGAGATCGGCCAGCTGCGCGCCGGACACCAACAGCAAGAGGGCGCCGATCGCGTTGTCGCCGGTGCGTAGCGAGCGGGCGAAGGCAAACGCTGCCTCCGGATCGGCGTCGGCCATCACGATGGCACCGGCCCAACCGACGTCAGGGGCGTCGGCACGCGCCGAGTTCGCGTCGGCGGCGGCCTTCCACTGATAGCCGGCGATGTCGAGCGATTGGGCAAGCTCGGGCGGAACCGGGTCGGGGAAAACGACGATCGGTTGCATGATCACCAAGCCTGCAGGTAGCGGTCGCGCTCCCACTGCGTCACCTGGTGTTGGTACGCCGACCATTCTGAGCGCTTGTTGCGGAGGAACCACTCGAAGATGTGCTCGCCGAGGGCCTCGCGCACCAACTCGGAACGCTCCATCTCGTCGAGGGCCTCGTCGAGCGATGTGGGGAGCGACCCGATGCCCAAGCCTTCGCGCTCGGCGCGACTCATCTCGAAGAGGTTGCCGCTGGCCTCCGGCGAGATTTCGTATCCCTGCTCGATGCCACGAAGCCCGGCGGCGAGGAGAAGGGAGAAGGCGAGGTAGGGGTTGCAGGCCGGATCGATCGCCCGGTATTCGATCCGCGCACTCTCTTCCTTGTTGCGCTTGTGCGACGGCACTCGGACCAGCGCGGAGCGGTTGTTGCCCGCCCAGGTCACGTGTTGCGGGGCCTCGTAGCCTTCATTGAGCCGCTTGTAGCTGTTCACGAGCTGGTTGGTGACCGCCGAGATTTCGCGAGCGTGCACCAAGAGCCCGGCGATGAAGGCGTATGCCTCCTTCGACAAGCCGTGCGGATCTGCGCTGTCGTGAAAGGCGTTCTGGTCGCCCTCGAACAACGACAGGTGCGTGTGCATGCCCGAACCCTGGACGCCGTTCATCGGTTTGGGCATGAACGTTGCATAGACGCCACGGTCCATCGCGATCTTCTTCACGACGAGCCGGAGTGTCATGACGTTGTCGGCCATGTTCAACGCCTCGTTGTACCGAAGGTCGATCTCGTGTTGGCCCGGGGAGTCCTCGTGAAACGAGTACTCGACCGGTATCGACATGGCTTCGAGCATGTGCAGGGTGTTCTTGCGGAGGTCACTCGAGACGTCGGCGGTGGTCAGGTCGAAATACGACGCCGTATCGAGGGGCTCGGGATCGATCGACGGATCGTTCGACTGAAAGTAGAAGAACTCGACCTCAGGGGCGCAGAAAAAGGAATAGCCACGTTCGCGAGCCCGAAGCAGGTTTCGCTTGAGGACCTGGCGGGGATCGCCGGCAAAGGGTTCACCGTCAAGACTTTGGATGTCGCAGAACATGAGGCCGGACGGCTCGTCGGACTTGGCCCAGGGCAACAGCTCGAACGTGCTCGGGTCGGGCCGCGCGAGCACGTCGGACTCTTGGACTCGGCTGAAGCCGTCGATCGCGGAGCCGTCGAACTGCAGACCTTCCTCGAAGACGCTCTGCAGTTCGGCCGGCGAAATTGCGACCGACTTGTGTTGTCCGAGCACGTCGGTGAACCACAGGCGAATCAGCCGAACGCCGCGTTCTTCCACGGTGCGCAGGACATAGGAGATCTCATTGGTCGAGCTCATCGTGAACAAGTATCAGCACAGGTGCGGGCCAAGCGCTACCCCGGACGGGTTCCGTTCACATGGCGTTTACATATGCGAAACGACCGGGAAATACCTGATCGGCAAGATTGCTGACGTTCACTGGCCGTTCTGTTGTCGCCTAGGTTACGCGATGACCACCGACGCCGGTTTCCCCGAACCGCCGCCACAACCACCACGAATCGGAGACAGACCTGTGAGTTACCGGGCTGAGTACATTTGGATCGACGGCACCGAGCCACTTCCCTACATCCGTTCGAAGACACGGGTGTTGAAGGACGACGAAACCGAGCTGCCCATTTGGGGCTTCGACGGCTCGTGCACCAACCAGGCGCCCGGCGCGAATTCCGATTGCGTGCTCCGGCCGGTATACGACTGCCCCGATCCGCTTCGGGGCGGCAATGACCGACTGGTTCTGTGCGACGTGTTGTTGCCCGACACCATGGAGCCGCACCCGACCAACAAACGGGCGCAGTGCGTTGCCACGTACGAGAAGTACAAGGATCAAGAGCCGATTTTCGGGATCGAGCAGGAGTACACCTTGTTTTCGCAGGGGCGTCCGCTCGGTTGGCCGATCGAGGGCTATCCGGCGCCGCAAGGTCCGTACTACTGCGGTGTCGGGGCCGTGGAGATCGCCGGCCGTGACCTCGTCGAGGCACACACCACCGCGTGCATGGAGGCCGGCCTCGAAATCTCCGGTACCAACGCCGAGGTCATGCTCGGCCAATGGGAATTCCAAATCGGACCGATCGACACCGTGCGCGTCGCAGACGAGATCTGGATGGCTCGCTACCTGCTGTATCGCATCGGTGAAGACTTTGGGATCGACGCCTCGGTCGACGCCAAACCCATGAAGGGTGACTGGAACGGTGCTGGCGCGCACACCAACTTCTCCACCAAGGCAATGCGCGAGGACTACGACGCCGTCATCATGGCGTGCGAGGCGCTCGGTGCTCCCGGCAAGCCCGAAGAGCACCTCGCCGGCTATGGCGAAGGCACCGAAGACCGGCTGACCGGACTGCACGAGACCGCGCACTACACCGAGTACCGGTATGGCGTGTCGGACCGTGGTGCTTCGGTCCGTATTCCCTGGCAGGTCGCCCAAGACCAGAAGGGCTACATCGAGGATCGCCGCCCCAATGCCAACATCGACCCCTACGTGGTGACGCATCTCATCACGAACACGTGTTGCGAGGCCCTCGCGCGCTCCTAAAACCGCGGTTGCCGGGTTCAGGCGGCGTCGGAC
>CBESNZ010000275.1:0-4791 GCA_965531045.1 uncultured Acidimicrobiales bacterium | reverse complement strand
CCGCTCGACGGTTCCCGCGCCCGTCTGGCCGTTCGGCAAGACCTCGTCGGTGCTTCCCGAATGGGGGCCCGAGCCGGTGACGAACGTGCCGAGCACGAGAACGACGGTGGCCGCGAGCGCCATGACCCCGCTGGCGCGCCGAAGGGCTCGGTCGCCCACCGACGACCGCATGGCGGGGTCGTCGGGCAGGCCGGCGCGGTGATGCAACACGACGGCGTTCCACAACAGGACCATCGAGACGAGAAAGTGGCCGCCGACGATGCGCGGGTCGAGTTCGGTCTTGGTCACCAAGGCGCCCAAGAGGATCTGGGCGATGACCCCGACGACCAGACCGACCGACAGCCAGGTGAGGTCGCGGCGACGGGGAATGCGGGCGAGTGAACCCAGGACGGCGATCATCACCGCCAGGGCGACGAAGCCGGTGACGAGCCGATTGCCGAATTCGATCATTGGATGAAAGGAGAACTCCGAGACCAGCTGGTTTTCTTCGCACGTCGGCCAATCGGAACATCCGAGCCCGCTGCCGGTCAGTCGTACCGCCGCTCCGGTGACGATGATCGCGGCAAGCGACACGAGGGCCGCGAACACGACGGCCCGGTACCGCTCGGGCGAGCGAAATCCGGTGGCGGAATCAGCGGTCACGCCTCCATGGTAGGAGCGCTCTCGGGGCACTCCGTCGCCGGAGCGACGGTCGCAACCCGGCCATGAACGCCAGGGAGCCGGATATGTGACGAAAACGGCGGAAAACGACCCTCCAGCCAGCTTGGCCGATCTCATGACACGGTCGTAGCCTGAACGCATGCTTGCAACCGCTCCACTCAGTATCGGCGCGCGCTTCGGCGCGTACGTCGCCCTGATGAAGTTGCGGGTGGTCGAGCTGCTGCTGGTGTCCACCGTGCCCACGATGATCGTGGCCGAACAGGGATTGCCGTCGATCTGGCTCATCATCAACACCGTGATCGGTGGCACGCTTGCCGCCGGCGGGGCCAACGCCATCAACATGTACGTCGATCGCGACATCGACGCGAAGATGGAGCGAACCAAGAACCGTCCCCTCGTCACGGGGATCATCTCGCCGCGCGAAGCCCTGATCTTCGCCGTCGCAATCGAGACCTTCGCGTTCGCCTACCTGTGGCTCACCACGAACTTCCTGGCCGCAGCCCTGGCCGTTGCCGCCTGCCTGTTCTACGTGTTCGTGTACACGATGTGGCTCAAGCGCACGTCCACCAGCAACATCGTGATCGGCGGCGCTGCTGGTGCGGTACCGGTGCTCGTCGGCTGGGCGGCGGTGCGCAACTCGCTCGACTGGGCACCGCTGGTGCTCTTCGCCATCATCTTCGTGTGGACGCCACCACACTTCTGGGCGCTGGCGATTCGTTACAAGGACGACTACGCCAACGCTGAAGTACCCATGATGCCGGTCGTCGAATCGATGCAGAAGACCGCACGGCAGATGGTCGGCTACACCGTCGTGTTGTGGGCGCTCAGCCTCGGATTCGCTCCGCTCGCCGACATGGGCGCCCTGTACGTCGTAGCGGCCGTCGTCCTCGGCGGCGTGTTCCTGTACCTGTCCGTGCAGGTCCTGCGAACCGAATCTCCTCAGCTGGCTATGCGTCTGTTCGGCTACTCGATTACCTATATCACCCTGCTCTTCGGAGCGATGGCCGCCGATCAACTCATTCGGAGTGGCTGGTGACTAGCATCTACGACCGCTGTCGCGCCGAAGGGCGCAACGCTGGGATTTCCACGTCCCCGTGCCTCGAGGATCACTGCTTGATATGACCATGACCGATACCAAACCCGACAACGCATCGGCCGTCGACGACGCTGGCGATGCCGTTGCGGTGCCGCTCACGGGGCTTGCCGACGTCGTCACGACCGGTGACCACAAGTCGCTCGGGATGATGTACATCCGGGTGTCGCTGCTGTTCGGCATTGTCGTCGCTGCGGTCGCGGCGGTCGTCGCCCTCGATCGTGCCGACGCGACCAGCGTGTTCGCGTCCGCCGATCACCTGTTCCAGGGGAACACCTTCGCGATGGTCGGCCTTGCCTTGCTGGTCGTCGCCCCGCTCTTGGTCGGCCTGGGCACCGCGGTTGTGCCGTTGCAGGTCGGTTCGCCCGCCATCGCCTTCCCCCGTGCCGCCGCCGCTGCGTTCTGGGGCTGGCTCGTGGGCGCCGGCATCTTCTGCGGTAGCTACATCATCGACGGTGGCTTCGGCGGCTTCGAGGGGCGTACCCGCATCGAGTCGGTCGAGCTCACGCTGCTCGCCACGGCGATGATGGTGGTGGCATTGCTGCTCGGCATCCTCTGCATCGCGACCACGGTGATTGCGCTTCGACCTTCCGGTATGAAGTTGCACCAAGTGCCGGCGTTCGCCTGGTCCATGATGGTCGCCGGTGTCATGTGGATGCTCAGCATGCCGGTGCTGCTGGCCAACCTCGCCATCGTGTGGGCCGATGCCCGTCGCGGTATCGACGCCGTCAGCTTCGGGCAAAGCGCCAACATCTGGGATCAGATCGAGTGGGCGTTCACCGGGCCGCAGGCTTTTGTGTTTGCCATTCCCGTGCTCGGGCTTGCGGCCGAGATGGTGCCGGTCGCCACCAAGCAACGTCAGGCCCAATACTCGATTCTGCTCGGCGCGATCGCCGCGTTCGGCGTATTCACCTTCGGCGCCTTCCTGCAGTCCCGTGTCGTGGCCGAAGACCTCTTCGCCGAAGGCGTGCCCGCCTACCTCAATACCGCCGAAGGCACCGTTCGCTGGGCCCCGTACAACATCTCGCTGCTGGCCCAGGCGGGGGTGCTCCTGCTCGCTGGCCTTGTCGTGTTCGCGGCCCTGGCCAACAGCCTGCGCCTCGGCGGCCGCAACGTTCGGGCTCCGCAAGCGTGGCTGCTCGGTGTGTTGTCCGCAGTGCTGATGCTGCTGGCCGCTGCCACCTCGTATGCGCTGGTCTCGCTCGAGCCGCTCGAACTCACCGGCGAAGCCGACCTCGGCGCCGCCAACTACGCCATCCTCGCCGGCCTCATCGGCGGCGTGGCCGGGGTGTACTACTGGATGCCGAAGCTCACCGGCCGCCGACTGATCAACGGCGGCGGCGCCCTCGCCGGACTCGCCTTGCTCGGCGGCACCGTCCTCGCCTCGCTCACCTTGGTGATCGCCGGTTTCTTCAAGAACACCGACGGCGGCGACATCGACACCCTCGAGGCGCTGCGTCTTGGTTCGGGCATTGGTTTCGTGCTCGTCGCAGCCGGCCTGGCCTTGGTGAAGCTCGACCTGTTGCGGATCATGTTCACCTCGTCAGATGATCGAGTCGGAGACGACCCCTGGGATGGGCACACGCTCGAATGGGCCACCTCATCACCGCCGCCGGCCGGCAACTTCGCCGAACCGGTCGCCGCCGTGACCTCCGAGCGTCCACTACTCGACCTTCGAGAAGCCAATGATGGAGAGGACGCCTGATGGCTACCGCCGCCCTTCCCGTTCCCGAACCAACACGGTCGCGAACCCTGCTCGTCGGTACGGTTCTCGCCTCTGCCGGCGTGTTCATGTATTTCGTCGCCGCATTGGCCATCTACGTCGCCGAACGCCAGCAGACCCGAGCTGCCGGTCAAGAGTGGATAGCCCATCTCACCATCGAGCTCACGCCCGGTGTGTTCATGTTCTTCACCACCTGGATGTCGATCGTCACGATGGCGTGGGCCGTGTGGGCGATTCGTCGCGACGACCGCAAGCACACCTATATGGCGCTCGTTCTCACGGCGTTGTTCGGGTTGGCCAACATCAACCAAACCGTGTTCTACCTCAACGACATGGACCTGCCGATCAACACCAACGGTGCATCGGTGCTGCTGTTCACCATTGTCGGAAGTCACATAGCGCTGATCCTGGCTTCGGTTATCTTTCTTGCCATTGTGTTGGTTCGGGCCATCGCCGGTCAGTACAACAGCCGCAATGCCGACGGCATCGTGGCGGCCTCGATTCTCTGGTACGTCATGTCCGCGGTCTATATGGCCATCTGGTTCATCATCTACGTCACGAAGTAGCTCCATGTTCACCACCGGTTTCAAGACATTCTTCGGGTACGCGGTCTTCGCCTTCTTCGCCGCGATCCTCTACGGCTATGCCAGCGGCGGAAACGGCACCGGCCCGATCTCGCTTGGCTACAAGGGCGGCGTCGGCGACCATGCGGGCTACGGCATCTTGCTGTTCACCTCATTGGCGGCAGGCGCGATCGCCGGTGTACTCGTGTTCTTCCGCGACGCCGATGCGGAGCAGGTGGCCAACTACATGGGTGTCGCCGAGGCGCCCATCGGTCAGCGTCCCACCGCTCCGAACTTCTGGCCGCTCGTCGGGGCGGTCGGTGTCGGCCTCATGGTCGTCGGCCTGGTTTCCGGTTGGCCATTGTTTGCTGCCGGCGTCATCTTGGTCAGCGTCGTGATCGTCGAATGGATGATGTCGGCCTGGGCCGATCGTGCGACCGGCGACCCTGTCGCCAACAAGGCGCTTCGCGATCAGGTCATGCAACCCTTCGAGGTTCCGATCCTGGGCTTTGCCGCTATCGCGCTGCTGGTCCTCGCCATGTCGCGTATCTTTCTGGCCGTCTCCGCCACCGGCGCAGTGGTCGCCGCCGGGCTCGCCGCAGTGCTGATCTTCGGCACCGCTGTGCTCCTCAACTTCCGGCCCACGATTCCCAAGAATCTCGCCGCGGGTCTGCTGGTCCTCGGATGTGCGTCCCTCCTGGTCGGCGGCATCGTGGCCGCCGCAATCGGCGAACGCGAATTCCACGAGGAAA
>CBESNZ010000274.1:0-4803 GCA_965531045.1 uncultured Acidimicrobiales bacterium | reverse complement strand
TGCGACAAGAACTTCTGGATCTTGTGGGCCCGGTCGACCGTAACGCGGTCTTCTTCGGTGAGCTCGTCGAGACCCAGAATGGCGATGATGTCCTGGAGTTCCTTGTAGCGCTGAAGGATCTCCTGCACGTTGCGAGCGATGTCGTAGTGACGCTGACCAACAACCTCGGGGGTGAGAATGGTGGACGACGACGACAGCGGATCGACCGCCGGGTAGATACCGAGCGACGCGATGTCGCGGCTCAACTCGGTCGTGCCATCGAAGTGGGTGAACGACGTGAACGGTGCCGGGTCGGTGTAGTCGTCAGCAGGCACGTACACGGCCTGGAGCGACGTAATCGACTTGCCGCGAGTTGAGGTAATACGTTCTTGGAGCTCGCCCATTTCGTCGGCGAGCGTGGGCTGGTAGCCCACCGCTGACGGCATACGGCCGAGAAGCGTCGACACCTCGGAACCGGCCTGGACAAAGCGGAAGATGTTGTCGACGAACAACAACACGTCCTGGCCCTGCACATCGCGGAAGTACTCCGCCATGGTCACGCCCGCAAGCGCCACCCGCAGACGCACACCCGGCGGCTCATCCATCTGGCCGAACACGAGCGCGGCCTTGTCGAGCACGCCCGACTCTTCCATCTCGAGGAAGAGGTCGGTTCCTTCACGAGTGCGTTCGCCAACACCAGCAAATACGGAGCGACCACCGTGCTGGGTGGCAACACGGTTGATCATCTCGGTGATGAGCACGGTCTTGCCCACGCCCGCACCACCGAAGAGGCCGATCTTGCCGCCTTCCTTGTACGGGGTGAGAAGGTCGATGACCTTGATACCGGTTTCGAACATCTTGGCCGAGGGCTCGAGGGAGTCGAACGGCGGCGGGTCGCGGTGAATGGCCCACTTCTCATTGACCTCGGTGCCCGGGGCATCCAGGCAGTCTCCGGTCACCGACCACACGTGGCCGAGCGTGACGTCTCCGACGGGGACCTCCATGCCGTGACCGGTGTTGATCACCGGCGTGCCGCGCTTGAGACCCTCGGTGGGCCGAAGCGCGATGGCTCGCACTCGGCCGTCGCCGATCTGTTGGGCGACTTCGGCCTCGACCACCACATCTTCGCCGTCCACGTGAATCGTGAACTCCAGCTGGGTGTTGATCTCGGGAAGCGTTCCGGGCGGGAACTCGGCGTCGACCACGGGGCCGGCGATCGCAACGATGGTCCCGAGCTTATTTTCGGATGCGGTGTCGGATGCAGTGTCGGATGCAGTGATTGTCATGTCCTAGGACTTTCCGGTATTGAAGCTGGCAAGCAATTTTTCGATGCTGACATCGTCGGTGCCCGAAAGGGCTTCGGCACCGCTGACGATTTCCATGATCTCCGTGGTGATGGAGTCTTGGCGGGCCTGGTTCATCTCGCGACTGAGCTTGATGATCAGGTCCTCCGCGTTGTCGGTCGCGGACTTCATGGCCCGCTGGCGATTCGCGTGTTCGGAGGCGGCCGCATCGAGCAGCGCGCCAAAGAGGCGAGCCTCGACGTACCGAGGCAGCAGCGATTCGAGGACGCCGGACGGCGAGGGCTCGAACTCGAATGAGGCAAGCGCGGACGCGTCGCCTCCGCCGGCCTGGGCCATGGTGGCGGTGCTTTCCAACGGAAGGAAACGACGCACGGCAACCGATTGGGTACCCATCGAATGAAATTCCGTGTAGATCAACTCGTAGCGATCGACGGTGCCTTCGATGAACAGGTCCATGACCTGGTCGGCGACTTCGCGCGCATTTTCGTAGGTGGGCGTGTCGCTCATGCCCTCGTACTGGTGGGCAATGCGATAGTTCCGGAAGCTGAAGTAGTCGGCGGCCTTTTTGCCGATGAGTACCAACTCGTAGTCGGCACCTTCGCTGCGGGCCGCATTCATCTGCCGCTCGCAAGCCCGAATCACCGACGAATTGTATGGGCCGGCGAGCCCGCGATCGGAGGTGATGGCGATGAAGCCGACCTTCTTGACGTCTTCGGCCGTGCGCAGCAACGGGTGATTGGCATCGGCACCGCCGGCGGCAAGGTTCTCGATGACGTTGGTGATCTGCGTGGCGTACGGCCGGGCGTCGTTGGCCCGATGCATGGCTTTCACCACGCGGGTCGCCGCGATCAACTCCATGGCACGCGTGATCTTTTTGGTTGACTGAACGCTCGAAATCCGGCGTTTCAGCTCACGCTCTTTCGCACCTGGCATGCCTTAGGCCTCTCGCGAGATGTCTTCTTCGGGCAGCGTGGTTTCGGCGTCGACAACCATCGTGGTTGCGTCACCCACGCCGACGGCGTCGGGCTCAGGGCCTTCGCTGCTGGTGCTTTGGAAGCGGCTGGCAAAGCCGGCAATGACTGCCTCGAAGGCGTCCTCGTCCGGAATCTTCCCCGAGGACACGATCGTGTCGAGCACATCGGTGTGTTGGCCGTGCATGAATTCGAGCAACTCGGTTTCGAACCGCTGCACATCCTCGACCTCGATGCCGTCGAGGTGGCCGTGGGTACCCGCGTAGAGCGAGACGACCTGATCTTGCACCGACATGGGCGAGTTGATGCCCTGCTTGAGCAGTTCGGTGAGGCGATAGCCGCGGTCGAGCTGCGACTGCGACACGGGGTCGAGATCGGAACCGAAGGCCGCGAACGACTCGAGTTCACGGAACTGCTGGAGGTCGGACTTCAACGTACCGACCGCAGATTTCATGGCCTTGATCTGGGCGGCCGAGCCGACCCGGGACACCGAGATACCGACATCGATGGCCGGACGGGTACCCGATTTGAACAGATCGTCCTGGAGGAAGATCTGGCCGTCGGTGATCGAGATCACGTTGGTCGGGATATAGGCCGACACGTCGGACGCCTTGGTCTCAATCACGGGAAGGGCGGTGAGCGAACCTGCGCCGAGCTCGTCGGACAGCTTGGCGGCCCGTTCGAGCAAACGGCTATGGAGGTAGAACACGTCGCCGGGGTAGGCCTCACGGCCCGGGGGGCGACGAAGCAGCAACGACATTTGCCGGTAGGCCTCGGCCTGCTTGGAAAGATCGTCGTACACGATGATCGAGTGATCGCCGTTTTCCATCCAGTGTTGACCCATGGCGCAACCGGCGTAGGGGGCAACGTACTTGAACGGCGCGGGGTCCGACGCCGGAGCGACCACCACGACGGTGTACTCCATGGCACCGAATTCTTCGAGCGTCGCCACGGTCTGCGCAACGGTGGAAGCCTTCTGGCCGATCGCCACGTAGATGCACTTCATGCCGAGACCCTTTTGATTGATGATCGCGTCGATCCCAATCGTGGTCTTACCGGTCTTGCGGTCGCCGATGATGAGCTCGCGTTGGCCACGGCCGATCGGGATCAGCGAGTCGATCGCCTTGATCCCGGTTTGCATCGGCTCGCCCACGGGCTGGCGGCCCATGATGCCCGGCGCCTGAATTTCCATACGACGAACACCGACGTTGGTGAGTGGACCCTTGCCGTCGATTGGCTCGCCGAGGGCGTTCACCACCCTGCCGAGCAGACCATCGCCGCACGGCACGGACAGAATCTCACCGGTACCTCGCACCGGCTGGCCCTCTTCGATTCCTTCGACCGAGCCGAGCACCACGGCGCCGATCGACTCTTCGTCGAGGTTGAGCGCGAGGCCCACCGCGCCGTTCTGGAACGACAGAATTTCGTTGACCGATGCATCGGGCAGACCCGACACACGGGCAATGCCGTCGCCAACCGACAGGATGCGGCCAACCTGAGCTGACTCGATCGATGGCGTGAAGCCCTCGAGATTTTTCTTCAGAGCTGCGGTGATGTCAGCGGTGTTGAGAGTGAGATCAGACATGATCCAGGGCTTTCTTGGTGAGCCGGCTACGAGCCGGCGAGGCTGGCTTTCATCTGCGACAAACGACGACGGACTGAACCGTCGATGACCGTGTCGCCAATCTGCGTTACGAGGCCACCGACGACGGATTCGTCGACGATGACCGATATTTCGATGTCCTGGCCGGTGGACTGCGACAACGCCGCAGCCAAACGGCTGACTTGATCGTCCGACAAGGGGACGGCCGAGCGCACTTCGGCTCGGGCCGCACCACGGGAGGCGGATCCTCGCTGGCCGACCGCCTGCGCGATAGCCATCAGATCGCGACCGCGTCCGGCGCCGATGATCATCGCGGCGATGGCGTGCGTGGCGTTGGATGCTTGGCCGCCAAGGACGTCGGCGACGATCTGCTGACGCTTGTCGGCCGGCAGGCCGGCGTCGGTGATCGCCGTGCGGAGGTCGTCGTTGCCGTCCACCGCATGAGCGAGGGCGGACAATTCTGCCTCGACTGCACTGAGGGAGTCTTCGGCGGCGGCAACCTGCAAGGCAGCCTCGGCGTAGGCATTCACGATCTTGCTGCTCATGACGCACCAACCTGAGTGATGTACTGGTCGATCAGGGAATCGTGATCGAGATTCTGGGCGGCGACCGCTTCGGCTGCGGCTGCGGTACGAGCGGCAACTTCCGCTCGGAGGTCGGCCAACAACTGCGACTTCGATGCCTCGATCTCGATACGCGCCCGGCTCTTGCCGGCCTCGATATCGGTTTCGGCCCGGAGGCGGAGGTCGGCCTTGAGCGCTTCGGCCCGAGCGGCTGCGTCGGCGACGATGGCCTTGGCGTCCTCTTCGGGATTTCCCAGGGCCGCTTCGGCTGCTGCTCGACGAGCGGCGGCTTCTTGTTGGGCGACGTCGGCGGCGGCAAGTTCTGCCTAAATACGCTCGGTGCGGCCCAACATGGCGGCCTTGAGGGCCGGCAAGCCCTTCCA
>CBESNZ010000273.1:0-4850 GCA_965531045.1 uncultured Acidimicrobiales bacterium | reverse complement strand
CCGCCCCCGGGGGGGGGCCCGGCCCCCGCCCGCGGGGGAGCCGCATCGGCTCGGAGGTTGAAAGGCTCTCGCGTTCGCCGACGAGTTCGGTATCGGCACCCGAGGCCGAGCTCTGGGGATAGACCCATCGCTCGGGTTCGATGCCGAGTTCGGCCGCTTTGGCTTCGGAGCAGATGATGACGGCGGCGCCCATGTCGACTTTCGGGTCGGCGCACATCGCCCGGGTGTACGGGAACCCGATGAATCGGTTGGTCGGCGATGCCTCGCGAATCTCGGCGGCGGTCATCGGTTCGCGACGCCACGCATATGGATTTTGCGCCGCCACCGCGCTGAAACCCGCGTAGAGCTCGGCGCATGCCGTGCGGTTCTCGGCGATCGATTCGCCGCGAGCGGCCCGTAGGGCCGACTCGAACAGCGGGTAGGCATTGATGGGCAGCAACACCCCACGGTCGATTTCGACCTGGTCGGAACGGGCGAATTCGGGGCCAAAACGAGTGGCCTCGGGCATGCCGGACTGCGTCGTGTCGAGCTTTCCACCGGCCTTGCCGATCAACGCAGCACTCTTTCGGGCCTCGGCTCCGACGAGCAGGGCCAGATCGAGATCCCCGGTGGTGATCGATTGCGCCGCTGCGCTCACGAGGTCCTGCACGACGTTGCCGCCGAAGTGGGACAGCCACGTCTCCGCGCCGGGACAGCCGAGGCTCTCGGCAAGGGCGGCACCAGGGTCGCTGTAGCTCCACAGACCAGCGACCACGGCGATCAGTTGCGCCTCGGAGAGCGCCCGGGGACAGTCGGCGTCTTCGGCCGCGGCCCGGAGCGCTTGCTCCATGAGGTCGAGTGGCGTTGTGGCCTCGGCAACATCGTCGGTCCGGTGCGTTACCTGGCCGACGCCGACGATGACGGGAATATTGCTCGAAAGTTGCGACATGTAGGTGCCGAGAATACCGGTGCGCGACACTGGCTCCGCAATACCGCCGCGATACCACCGCGATGCCGCCGCCCGCATCTCTACAGACAGGCCCCACCGCCACAATGGGAAACTACCGACGGATTCTTGTGCTCATGGCCATGGAGGCCGAAGCCGAACCCGCGCGCAGAGCGCTCGGCCTCAAGGGGGCCGCTCGCCCCCTCCATCCGGCGCTGTCACCGGTGATCTACCAAAGCGACGGCACGAGCGGCGGCGATGCCGACCTCGCCGTTGCGGTCTACGGCACCGATGTCCGATTCGGCGTCGACAGCATCGGCACCCAAACCGCCACCTTGGCCGCCTTCATGGCGATGGAGGCACACCGACCGGACGTCGTGATCTCCGCCGGCACGGCCGGCGGTTTCCGGAGTCGCGGCGGCGAGATCGGCACCGTGTATCTCAGCACCGAACCGCTCGTGTTTCACGATCGCCGCATCGGTATCCCGGGATTCACCGAGTACGGCGTCGGTTCGTACCCGACGGCGGGCACTCCGGAGATGGCGGCTGCGATCGGCGCTCTCCCCGGACTCGTCACCACCGGCGACTCGCTCGACGCACCGTCAATCGACATGGAACGAATGAATGCAACCGGCGCCGTGGCCAAGGACATGGAGGCGGCAGCCGTTGCCCGCATCGCCGAACACCTCGACATCGGATTCGTTGCTCTGAAGTCGATCACCGACATCGTCGACACCGACGCCGACACACCTGAAGAGTTCGTCCGAAATCTGCAGCGCGCCTCGATGCTGTTGGCCCAGACGCTGCCCCGCCTCGTCAGCACCCTGCGCAACACCGAGCAACCGATTCGCCTGGACGCATCGCCGGCGATCTAGCGCCCGGCACCGCAGAACTCAGAGAATTCACACGTCTGCCGAACCAATCGGTCAGGTGCGACGTCGCACCAATGGCAAGGCGAAATTCCCCTCCAGTGTCGGGCCGGTAGCAATCGCTGCCGGCCCGGTGCCGTTCACCGAAGAGCTCACGGGTTGGATCACTCTTTGCCCGGCCGACAGATCGCCGACTGGCTTCCGATCGCCAGCAGCGTTCCCGCCTCGGAGTAGATGTGCACCGAACCGTGCCCGACGCCGCTCGCCAACCCCTGCACCTGCACGTCGAGCAGGTACCACTCGGTCGCCTCGAGCCGCAGCACCCGCAACGTGTTATCGAGGCTGTTACTGCTGATCGGCTGGTTCATGACCACCCGAATCGCCATGGGAACGAAGTCGCCCACGACGCCGAGTGTCGCCGCCGCCGGCACGTCGACATCGTTGACCTTGACCCACATTCCCATGCGGCCCTCGCCGATGAGCCCGGGCACGCGGCCCTCCTTTGGCGACTGGGTCTGGTCCCGGAGCCGCGCCCACCGCTGCTCCATGCGAAAACGCATCTTGCCCTTGGAGTAGCCCACGTCGCGTGGTTCGCACTCGGCTGCGGGCATGACATCGGGCATGGTGGAGAACTGCGCCTCGGGCGGGAAGTCTCGTGTGCCGAGGGCCGCGTTCACGGTGATGATCTCGCGTCCGCCGAGATGGCCGGTCGCCCGAGCCTGCGTGGTGCTTCGGCCCTCGACCACCAACTCGACGTCGATGTCGAGCATCGTGTCCATCGGTGCGAAGCCCAGGTATTGCGCCGTGGCCCACACCACTGGGCGTTTGGCAGTGCCTTCCATCGCCACGATCGCGGCGCCGATGCCACAACCACCGAAGAGTGTTCCGAGACCCGAACACACCTCGGGAGCCACGGGAAGTACCCAGCGATTGGGATTGTGCGTCGCACGAATGTCGAGCCAGGTGGCGATGTCCATTAGTCCTCCTCGGCCAGCGCGTCGATGATGCTCTGTGCGACGCGGCCGGGATCCTGCATTGGGCCGAAGTGCGTCAGGTCGTCCATCAGTTCGAAGTCGCCGTCGGCCAGCTCGGCGACCACCAACGGCGCGAACGTCGCAGGAGGTCCCCCGTCGCCGCCGCCGACCACCGAGACCGGAGCGGCGATTTCGGCCAAACGACCCCACGCCTCATTCTCGCTCTGACCGAAGATGTCGGCCTCGGTATCGGGGAGGCAGCACAACTGCACCGTCCCATCGGGAAGGTCGCCGAAACCGTGATCGACGTAGGCACGAAGCGACGCCGGTTCCGCCACGGAAAACGGTGGCTTCGACGCGTAGTTCTCGTACGCCTCGTCACGAGAAGCGAACACCGCGCGTCGTCTTCGGGCCCCCGCCGACAAGTCGGAATCCCCCGGACGAGCCTCCGTCGGCTGCGGCGGAAAGATGATGGGTTCGTATGCCCAGAGGGCATCGAAGGTTCCGGGCTCGCTCAGTTCGGCCAAGACCAACGCACAGCCGCCCATCGACCAACCGGCCCCGACCAGCCCGTCCTCGAGTTCGAAGTGATCGACAACGGCGAGCACATCGTCGCCGAAGCCCTCCCATGCGTAGACGAGCCCGGCCGGGACTTCGCTGTGGCCGTGCCCACGAAAGTCGAGCGCGTAGCAATGGAAGTGTTCGCGAAGGTCATCGAGGAGCGGCAGCCAGACGTGGGCGTGCAGACCGTTTGCGTGACACAACAGGAGGTCAGCGCCGTCACCACCGAAGTCGTAGCCCGCAACCACGGCCCCGTCGGTCGAAGGGATCATCGTTGGCGAAGAATGCATTCGTCGAAGCTACCGTGACCCCATGAGCACTTACGCGGGGCCAGCGACCCTCGTGGTCGACGGTCGAGACGTCGGACAGCTACGAGTCCGGCTACAGATCGGCGCGCTCGATCCGAAACGCGGCTCTGAATCGTGGAGCGGAATGGTCGCCAACAGCGACTATGTGTTGTGGGGAGTGGCCGGTCGTCGCGTCCACATCCGCCTACCCAACGGCCGGTCGGGACAATGCGTCATCCGGTCCTCCGGCGCAATCGTCGGGTTCGACGAACCGCCCCTCGGCGGATCGACCGACTAGATCTCCGCCGGGTCGGAGCCGGCAGACTTCGAATCGAAAACCGCAGCGGCGATGACCCCGGCCAGCGCGCCGAACAGGTGGCCCTCCCACGACACCTCGCGATCGGGCACGAGACCAAAGATCAGGCCGCCGTACAGCGCTACCGCAACGACCGCCAGCCCGATTGCACGAAAGGAGCGCTCGAACCACGCGGCTCCGACGAGGTATCCCAAGTAGCCGAACACCGCGCCGCTCGCCCCAACGTGGTTTCCCGATCTGGCGAACAGCCACGTCAGTGCCCCACCGAGCAGGATGACGACCGCCGTGACGTTCAGCCAGACCTGCGTGCCGCGCATGGCGACGAGCGCGCCGAGGACGAGGAACGGCACCGAGTTCGACATGATGTGACGCCACCCGACGTGGAGCCACGGCGCCCACAGCACCCCGTCGATGCCGTCGACGCGACGCGGATGAATACCGCCGCCCTGCAATCGGTCACTCAAGGCGACCACGTCGACGATTTCGATCAGCCACATCGTCGCGAGCGCCGCCACCACCAGCACGAATCCGGACGGCAGCTCCGGCCGTTCGGGCCCGGTTGCGCTCATTGCGCTACGAGACCCACGGTGGCGTCCCACCCCAGCTGTCCCAGTGCGTGACGGTCTCGATCGGCGGACGCTTCGCCGGCTTGAAGTCGGTTCCGATGCTGTAGCCCACCGTGATGAGCGCCGTCTGGGTCACCTTCTCGTAGTCGATCCCGAGGATCTCGGCCGCCTGCTTCTCGTAGAACAAGTGGATGGTGGTCCACGCGGTGCCGAGTCCGCGCTCTCGGGCGGCAAGCATGAAGCTCCATGTCCCGGGGTGAATCGAGCCGTAGGTCGATGACGCTCCCATGTTGTCCATACCGTCGAGACGACCGGGCATGCACGGGATCAGCATCACCGGCACGTCGGCCAT
>CBESNZ010000272.1:0-4881 GCA_965531045.1 uncultured Acidimicrobiales bacterium | reverse complement strand
CACAAACACAGCTCCACCTACGGTGGATTCCACCATGCGGGATAGGTTGAGCGAATGGCCCGAGTTCTCGTCACCGAAAAGATCGCCGAATCCGGATTGGACATGCTCCGCGAGCAGGGTCACGACGTCGATGTTCAGCTCGATCTCGACCCCGCCGGGCTCCTGAAGGCGATCCCCGGAGCCCATGCGCTCATCATCAGATCAGCAACCACGGTCACCGCCGAGGTCCTTGCGGCGGGCGATGCGCTCATGGTGGTTGGTCGGGCCGGCATCGGGCTCGACAACGTCGATGTCGAGGCCGCCACCGAACGTGGCGTCATGGTGGCAAACGCACCCGAGTCGAACATGGTGTCGGCCGCCGAGCAGACGATGGCGCTGCTTCTGGCGTGCGCCCGCAACACACCGCAGGCCAACGCCGCACTCCACGAGGGACGCTGGGAACGCTCGCGCTGGACCGGCGTCGAACTCGCCGACAAAACGCTCGGCATCGTCGGTCTCGGCCGCATCGGCAAACTCGTCGCCCAACGCGCCGCAGCATTCGACATGCACCTCGTGGCCTACGACCCGTACGTCTCGGCCGAACGCGCCGCCCAGCTCAACGTTGAACTGGTCGAACTCGACGAGGTGATGCAGCGCAGCGACTTCATCACCTTGCACTTGGCCAAGACCCCCGACACCATCGGATTGATCAACGCCGAACGGCTCGCCCTGGCCAAACCCAACCTTCGAGTCATCAACGTGGCCCGCGGCGGCATCATCGACGAGGCCGATCTCGCCGCCGCCATCGCCGATGGCACGATCGCCGGCGCCGGCATCGACGTGTTTGCGACCGAACCGTGCACCGAGTCGCCGCTGTTCGCACTCGAACAGGTCGTCCTGACCCCGCACCTCGGAGCGAGCACGCACGAAGCGCAGGACAAGGCGGGTATCACCATTGCCGAACAGGTCTCGCTGGCTCTGGCGTCGAAGTTCGTGCCGTTCGCGGTCAACGTCGATGCGGCCGATGTGAACGAGATCGTTCGACCGTTCCTACCCCTGGCCGAACGCCTCGGCGCGGTCTTTGGTGGACTGGTCGAAGAGCTGCCCGACAAGCTCGAAGTCGAATTCCAAGGCGAGATCGGTGGGTTCGACAATCAGCTCACGACGCTGGCCATGGTCAAAGGGTTCCTCTGTGCCCTCAGCGACGAACCCGTGTCGTACGTCAACGCGATGGCGGTCGCCGAAACGCGAGGGCTCGAGGTTCGTTCGACGACCAGCGTGGTCGCGACCGACTACGTCAACGTCATCACGATCCGCGGTGGCGGACACTCCATCGCCGGGACGCTCGTCGGCCCGGAGAAGGATCAACGACTCGTCTTGATCGACGACCACGCCGTCTACCTGCCTCCGGCAGAGAATCTTTTGGTGATCTCGAACGACGATGTGCCCGGCATGATCGGCAAGGTCGGCGCACTCGTCGGAGCGGCCGGGGTCAATATCAACCAACTCGACGTTGGCCAGTCGGTCGAGGGTGTCGGCGCAGTTATGGCGTTGGTCACCGAGCAGCCGGTGCCGCCCGAGGTGCAGGAACAGCTGTTGGCGCAGCCCGGCATCCTCACGGTACGGGCCATCGGCACGCCCTAGTTCCGAGTTGTCGAGCGGGCTGTTCGCTCCCCGAGTTGCAACGCGACAGACGCGCTAGCGGCTCTCGGCCGTCACGAGCGCGACCCGGTCGTCCAGGCGAATTTCCGACGGCGTCGCCGTCGACTTCTCGGTGGCTGAGTGCGAGGCGATCAAGAGGGCCACGGTGGACGCCAGCACGACTGCCGTCTGCGAACCCAGCATGAAGGTGTTGGCCCGCCAGACCTCGGTGAAGGAGTACAGCAGGGGACCGGCGATCAGCGCGCCCGAGCCGCACGCCCAGCGCTGGCGAGACCGCGCCGCGGCGAAGCTGAAGAGCGCCGCGACGAATCCCACGACCACGAGACCCAGCCCGCCACGTTCGATGGAAACGTCCGCAAACACGGAGTTTGTCGTGAGGCGTGGGCTGAAGTCGATGGCGGTGCCGTAGTGGTTCACCCCCAGCCATTCCTTGCCGTCCCGGGCCTCGGCGCGGAGAAACGACGGTAGGGCGAGATCGATAGGCGTTCCGAGGTAGACCGCATCGTTGCCGAAGTCGGGATCGCCGTAGGCGGACGCCACACCGAGTTGTACTTGGGCGGGAGCCGAGAGGTAGCTCGAGAGGTTCGAGGTGGTCACGGCGATGGGATTGTGGACCCCGCGGTCGGCGTAGGTGTTCGCCACTCGTGGGTACGTGAGCAGCACCAGCACGAACAGCATGAGCGCGCCGAACCCGACGAGCCGTTTGGCGGTCACCTGGTAGGCGGGGAGTCCCGCCGCCTCACGCCGAGTCAGGTGAAGGAGCACGCCGGTGAACACCGCCATGCCGAACAGGAGCCGCCCCGACGCGGAACAGACGATGATCAGATTGAGCAGGCCGACGATGTGGCTTGCTCGAATGTGACGGGCGAACATCGCGGCGATCGACATGCTCCCGAACGGAACGACCAGATAGCGCAGGGTCTGTGGTCCGGCCGCGTCGGGCAGGGCTTCATCGATCAGGTTGGCATTACCCGTCGTCAGCGCCGACACGATGTCGACCTGCGTGAGGACCAAGGCGGCAAAGGTTGCGACGCCGATCATCGACGCGACGAAGAGCAGGCGTTCGAGTTGTCGGCTCTCGCACGCCAGGGTCGGGCGGCGAACCCCGCTGCCGGCAGCCCAGGCGATCGCCGAGAGGTAGCCGTAGAAGGTGACGAGCAGAATCACGCCGAGAACGGAGGCCGATGTCCGCTGTTGCCAGCCGTGGAACACCCACGACGAGCCGGGTAACAGCCAAACCGAGAACGAGATCGCCGTCGGTACGAGCAGGAGCACGACCGGGTTGGCCATCGTCTTGGCGCGCACGCGGAACAAGGTCATCGGACCGCCGCCCGCCGCGTGATGCTTGGCCAGATGGCCGGGTCGAGTGCAGCTGCGTGCAGGTAGCGCAGCGACTCGTCGCAAAGTTCCAAACCCGCGCTGAGGGAAGCGAGCTCGTCGGAAACGTCGAGCGGCTCCGGTTGGTCCACCGGCCGCAACAGGTGCTTGCGTCGGAGGTCGGCCAACAGCGGACGAATCGGCGACGCACGGAGAGCGTCCAGGGCGGGTTTCCCCAACCGCGAATGCATGAGGCCTTCGATCACGCGCAGGTCGCGGCCCTTGCCCGTTCGAGTGTTGGACACGGGGAGCGCCGGAACACCTGCGGACAGGTCGAGGCCGATGGACCGGGCCAACGAGCGGAGCTGGTGGTCGGGATCTGCGGTGAGTTGTTCGAGCGCGAGCGTGTGCACCTGCGCCTGCGGGAACAGGTCATACGCCTCGAGTTGGGACGCATAGCGAGTTGCGTCGACCAGCGACGGATCGGTGTCCACGGCTCGGACGAAGTCAGCTTCGATTCGGTAACCGGATTCGTCGAGGTGCTGGCGCCAGGCAGACCTGAGGCGGGCCATCGGGTCGCGCGTCAGGTAGATGATGTGAGCATCCGGGGAGAAGCGGTGAATCCGTTCGGCGGTTCCGGGGAAGCAGCCGGAGATGGAGTAGTTCGTGCTGGCATCGACCAGCACCGACCGGCCGCGGTCGAACTCGTCCCACCACGGATCGTCGTCGTCGTGCACTGCGCGGTGGCAAAACACGTTCGGTTCCTTGCTCCGGGCAACCGAAACATCGGGGCACAGTGCAAACCATTCGGCCAGCGATGTCGTACCGGCCTTGTGCGCTCCGATGATGAAGACGTGACGGTGCTCAGACACGGTTATTCTCGACTGACTTCTTTTCGACTGACTTCTTCTCGACGGACGCGTTCCGCAACGAAAGGGCAGCGACGACCGCAAGCGGTCCGAGCGCGAGCACACCCAGCGCGGCGAGTGGTCCCGTGCTGTCGTCGATGAACCACACGCCGCAGGCGAGTGCGGCTGCGGCTGCGGCAAGTCGAATCAACAGCAAACGTGCTTCTCGGCGGTTCGCGAGCTCGCGGACGCTCAGCGCCGCCTCGGCCACCGAGATGACCGTGACGGCGGCCGCGACGAAGAACAGCGACAGTGGTGGGATCGCGATTGCATCGGACACCACGCGGCCGATGAGGATTGCCGGCGTGAGCAGCACGGCGGCGGCGGCGGTGCCCGCAACGATGCGGATGATCAGGCGCCGTGTGGCGGCCGGCGTTTCGCCCACGAGGCGCGGGAGCAGGTGGATGGGAAGCGCGGCCGCAGCCACGACGATCGGTCGGTAAACCAGCCGGGCGACCTGCATTTGCGAGACCGCCCCGGCCGACGCCAGCGCGGAGAGCAGCAGAATCGGGGCTTGTGCGACGGCCTGGCCCATCAAATTGCTGCCCGCCACCGCAAAGCCATCGCGATGAAGATCTCCACCAAACTCGTACGACCGGCGGGTGGACCCGACGATGGCAACGATGGCCAGCAACGTGAGCCACACGGCGACGATTCGCCCCGGACTCGAGATGGCGGAAACGATCAGTGGCGCACCGGCGAGCACGCCGCCGCCGACGAGCGCCAGAAGCGTCATCGCCCCCGGGGGTCGGTTCGTGGAGGCCGCACCGGCGCGTTCCATCTCGATCAAGGCGAGGCCGGGCAGCGCGAGGGCCAGGAGCACCAGGGTGCCCTGATCGTGGACGACGTCGAGCACGCCGGTGATGCCCGTCAGGGCCATGCCCGCCATCGTCACGGCGACGGCGGCGCGGCGTGGGTAGGTCGGTCGACTCGATCCCGTCGCGACACGAATCGACGGTTGGGTTACCAGACCGCGGAAGGCGGACGCGAAGAGGGCGAGCACCGCGCCGAAGGA
>CBESNZ010000271.1:0-4905 GCA_965531045.1 uncultured Acidimicrobiales bacterium | reverse complement strand
CACGAAGCGTGAGCACTTCGGTTTGCGAGAGGCACAACAAATGCGGACACTGCGGATCCACCATCTCATCGTCGCCTGCGCGTTGATGGCGTGGCTCATGGTCACCGTTGTGTCCGAGGTCGCTGCGCACGACACCGCCGACTTCGAGGATGTCTCGATCGCGTTCATTCCCGCGGCATCTGATCTCGAGGTGCTGTCCGATGGTCGGATACTGGTCCTGAACAAGTCGGGGTCTGTTCGCATCGTGCAAGACGGCTCGCTGCTCCCGGGCTCGGCGCTCGATATCAGCGCCATCGTGTGTGATGACGTCGAGCGGGGCCTGGTCGGCATCACGACCCATCCCGATTTCGAGGCCAACGGTTGGGTGTACCTGTATTACACATACGCGAAGCACGGGAATTGCGGGCAGAGCGATATCACCGGCCCTGCCAACCGGGCGTCGCGCTTCACGATGACGGGGAACAGCATCGATCCGGCCTCGGAGCTGATCCTGTTCGAGAGCCGCGAGCTGTACAAGAGCAACCACAACTCGGGCTACATGGCCTTCGGGAAAGACGGCTTTCTCTACGTGAGCGTCGGTGACGGATTCACGCCACGATTCTGGGGCCGGCCGCAGGACCCGGGATTCATTCAGGGCAAGATCGTTCGAGTCACCGACGACGGCGATATTCCGCCGGGGAACCCCTACACCGGCCCCGACAGTGCCGATTGCTCGGCCGACGGCGTGATTCCGGCCGGGTCGACCGCAACCAAGTGCCAGCAGGTGTACGCCAAGGGCCTACGAAACCCGTATCGCTTGGCGTTCGATCCGAATGCTCCCGACACCCGCTTCTACATCAACGAGGTGGGCCAGACCGTTTGGGAAGAGATCAACGAGGGCCAGGCTGGCGCCGACTACGGGTGGCCGACCCGCGAAGGCCCCTGTGCCTATGGCTCCACCACCGATTGCAGCGTGCCGGTCGGGGTGGTCGATCCCGTGCACTGGTACCTGCACGACGGAGGCGCCGCCATCACCGGTGGTGCGTTCGTGCCGAACGGGATTTGGCCTTCCGAATACGACGACACCTATATCTACGGCGACTACGTGACCAACGAGCTGTTCGTGATGGAGTCGGGCGGCGCCGACTGTCGGACTTGTGAGCCGCCCACGTCGCCGTTCATCGGCGACCTCTTCGCCGATACGGCCAACAACGTCACGAACCTGCAGTTCGGCCCGCACGGCGACACGCAAGCGCTGTATGCGCTCTATGGAGGTTTCCTGCGCCGCATTTCGTATGTGGGTGACGCGAACCGGACACCGGTCGCGCGAGCTACCGCCTCGTCGGTCGCCGGCGACGTACCGCTGGTCGTCAGCTTCACCGGCTCCACCTCGAGTGATCCCGATGGTGATCCGCTGACCTACCTCTGGGACTTCGGTGACGGAAGCACGTCGACCGAAGCCGATCCGTCCCATACCTACACCGGTGCAGCCAGCCTCACGGCGACGCTTACCGTCGATGATGGTCAGGGCGGTGTCGACTCGGACACGGTCCGGATCGATCCCGGCAACAACGCACCCATCGTCAGCATCGACAGTCCAGGTGAGGCCGAGGAGTACTTCGTCGGTGAACAGCTCACACTGACCGGATCGGCACTCGATGTCGAAGACGGTCAGATCCCGGACGCCCAACTCACGTGGGAGGTTCTGCTGCACCACAACACGCACGTACATCCGTTCCTTGCGGAGACGTCCGGAAACAATCTGACCGTCACCGGACCTGCACCCGAAGACATCTTCGCTGCGCTCGACAGTTATCTCGAGATCATCCTGACGGCGACCGACGCACAGGGCGTTTCGACCACAACCACCCTCGATGTCCAACCGTCGAAGGTCGACCTGACCTTCGAAACGGTTCCGTCGGGGCTCGACGTGGTGGTTGATGGCTTCGTGTTCACCTCGCCGGCGACCGTGACATCGTGGGAGGGGAACGATGTCCTCGTCCGCGCCAACACACAGAACCTGAATGGCACCGACTATTACTGGTCGAACTGGTCGCAGGGTGGCACCGCAACCCAGCTGCTGTCCGTGCCCCCGGTCGCCCAGTCGTACACCGCAACATTTGCAACGACGCCGCCTCCTTTGAAGATTCTCCCGGGCGTGGTGAGAGCGTTGGAGGGCGATGCCGGTCTGGCGTCGATGGAGGTTCCCGTCAGTCTCAGCGTTGCGAGTGCGCAGACCGTCACGGCCGCCTGGACGACGCTTCTCGGATTCACGTCGGCAAACGAGGACGACATGGTCCAGGCGTCCGGCACCGTCACCTTCGAACCGGGTGAAGTCAACAAGACCATCACCCTCGACGTGTACGGCGACACGGTATTCGAAGCCGATGACACGGTTGTGGTCTCGTTCACGAATCCGACCGGCGGGGCGACGATCGGCGGCTTCTGGGGGCTCGGATTCGCCGTGGTGCAGAACGACGACGCTGCGCCCGTGCTCGAGCCGGCGTTTGTCTCGGTCGTCGAAGGCGACACGGCAAGCACGCTCCTCGATTTCACCGTCGACCTCGTTGGTCAAACCGAGCTCCCGGTGACCGTGGAATGGTCCGCCAACGATTTCGAGGCGACGGCGGGGTCAGACTTCACTGCGGCATCGGGCTCGTTGACGTTCGAACCCGGCGTTGCATCCAAGACCATCCAGCTCGAGGTGCTTGGCGACGAAACCTTCGAAGGTGACGAGGCGTTTTCCGTCCAATTGCAGAACCCGCAGAACGCGAGCCTGGGTGGCTACTTTGGCTTCGGTTCGGTCACGATTCTCGATGACGAGGCGGTGCCGAAGATCGTGCCCGGTGGCGTCCAACAGGACGAGGGAACCGGTACGACGACCACATTCTCGGTTCCTATTGCGCTGACCGTACCGAGCCAATCCGTTGTTACCGTCAGCTGGAGCACGCTCGACTACGAGGCGACCGCGCCCGGTGACTATGTCGCTGCGTCGGGATCGGTCACGTTCGAGCCGGGACAGACGCTGGCCACGATCGACCTCGTTGTCGTTGCCGACGCCGAACCCGAACCGACGGAGTTGGCGTTGATCTCCCTCAGCAACGCTGTCGGTGCGAACATCGGTGGCTATTGGGGGCTTGGATTCGTGTTCATCCAGAACGACGATGGTCTACCACCCCAGGTTGACGGCTAGTTGGCCCCGCCGACCTGGATCGGCAGGCGGTATCGCAAACCTCGTTTTCGCTCGCTCTATGGTGCCTCTGCAACACTCGCACCCATGAATCGCCGCAAGACCGTGCACCCCGCCGTGGCCGAGGCCCTCATGGAGCGCCGCGCGTTCCTGCGCAACGTAGGGGGCGGCGCGGCGATGATCGGCAGCGGCGGTGCTGCGGCGTTGCTCGCCGCGTGCAGTAGCGACGGAGCCGCTCCAGCGGGCAGCACGTCGCTGGTGACGGCAACGACTGCTCCGACGGGTCTGACGGTGCCCAGCACGGCGGTTCCCGCCACCACGGGAGCGCCGGCCACGTTGGCACCGGTCGACCCAAACATCGCTTGGTGGTTGCAGGGAAACTACGCACCGGTGCCCGACGAAATCGAGGCATTCGACCTCGAGGTTCGCGGCCGGCTTCCTCCGGAGTTGACCGGGCTCTATGCGCGCAACGGTTCGAATCCACTGAACGGCTCGCCGCACTGGTTTCTCGGCCACGGGATGGTGCACGGAGTGCGTCTGGAAGCCGGGAGCGCCAAGTGGTACCGCAACCGGTTCGTCGATACCGAGGTGTACAAGGCCAAGGCCGACTTCACCGAAGGTCCGCCCGGCGGCGAGTCGTCGCAGAGCAACGTCTCGGTCGTCAACCACAACGGCCGGTTGCTCTCCGCTGGCGAGATCGGCTGGATGTACGAACTCGATCCCACCGACCTGTCGACGATCGGACTGCAGAACTACAGCGAGGTCATGGGTACCTCGGCGTCGGCGCACCCGCGTATCGATCCGGCGACCGGGCTGATGCACACGTTCGGCTACCACTTCGCCGAGCCGTACCTCACCTACTACGTCGTCGACCCGGCGGGTGACGAGATCGTCCACAAGACCGACGTCCCGGTGGCCGGCCCGTCCATGATGCACGACTTCCTCATCACCGAGACACACGCCATTTGGTGGGACATGCCGGTGCTCTTCAACCTCGATCTGGCGATCGGCGGCGCACGGATGCCCTACGAGTGGACACCGGAGTACGGCTCGAGACTGTGGGTGCTCCCGCTCGGCGCAGATGGGTCCGAAGCCCGTTCGGTCGAGTTGCCGCGCAACGGCTTTGTCTTCCATGGCACGAACGCGTGGAACGATGGCGATCGCATACACCTCGACGTGTCCCGCATGGACAAGGTGTTTCACACCGACGGTTCGGACGGTGGCGACAGTCGCCTGCATCGCTGGACCATCGACCTCGGTGGCGATCGGTTGACGATGACCGAGGACTTACTCGAGGACCGACCGATCGATTTCCCCAAGGTCGACGAACGGGTGCAAGGCCGGGCGCACAACCACGCCTGGTATGTGATGAGCAACGGCGACATCGACGCCGACGGGGGTGAGGGTCTGTGGTACGAGGGTCTGGCCCATCGCGATGTTGCCACCGGCAGGCTCGACACCTGGGTGAGCGGCCCGGCCATCCAGCCGGGCGAGGCCTACTTCGTTCCCGCCGACGACGCTGCCGCCGAGGCCGAGGGGTGGTTGTTGTCGTATGTCTACGATCAGGCCGAAGACCGCAGCGAGCTGGTGGTGCTCGACGCGCTCGATATCAGCTCGGGACCGGTGGCCAGTGTGGTGTTGCCCCGACGTGTGCCCTTCGGCTTCCACGGCACCTGGGTGCCGGGCTGAACGAGGGCTGAGGCCGGCGGGCGTTACGAAATCTTCAGAACCTTCTG
>CBESNZ010000270.1:0-4906 GCA_965531045.1 uncultured Acidimicrobiales bacterium | reverse complement strand
GGCCCGGGGATGTCGTCGCCGGTGAGCGTGGTCAGATCGTCGTTGGTCGGGTCTTGGATGGCGACGACCCGAGCCGCGTGACGGGCGACGGCGGCCTCGAACAAATTGCGGGCCGCTCGGCCGTTGCCGAAACCCCGGCCGCGATCTTGGGCGGCAAAGAAGATTTCGATCTGCGCCCGGGCCGAATCATCGCAGTGGTACTGCTTCTTGTTGCTGATCAGCTCGAAGATTTCGAGAAGTTGCTCGTCGCTGTAGTCATCGAAGGTGATGGTCTTCGGGAACCGTGACTTGAGGCCGGGGTTCGCACCGACGAGTTCGGCCATCTCGGCGGGATAGCCGGCCAGGATGACCACCACACGATCGCGGCGATCTTCGACCAGCTTCACGACGGTATCGATCGCTTCCCGACCGAAGTCCTTCTCGCCACCCCGGGTCAACGAGTACGCCTCGTCGATCAGCAGCATGCCCTCGTCGGCTTCGTCGAACTTCTCGACCACTCGGGCCGCCGTCTGTCCCACGAACCCGGCCACCAAACCCGATCGATCCGTCTCGACCAGGTGACCCCGCTCGACGACACCCAGGGTGCGATAGATCTGCGCCACCAGCCGGGCAACCGTGGTCTTGCCGGTTCCCGGATTACCCACGAACACCAGGTGGCGACTGGGCTCGACGACGATGAGATCGCGCTCGCGTCGGAGGTTTTGCACCTGCAGCATGTTCGCCACCAGTTTCACTTCCTCCTTCACCTTCTCGAGCCCGATCAGCTGATCGAGTTCAGCCAACAACTCATCGAGGGGTCTCGGCGGAGGATCATTGGCCGGGTCGGCACCTTTGCGCGGCGCAGGGACCGGGGGTGCTTGGCCGTCGGCGGTCGCGGCGGTGGCACCATCGAGAAAGTTGAGAACCATCGAGCGGAACTGCTCGACCGCGCTGAGTTCGACGCGAGAGGTGAACGCGTCGATCGAGATGACCGTGTGGGCCACCCGCATCGCGTGTTCGTACCAAACGCTGCCGTAGTCGGACTCGCCCGCGGCGTCTGCCGCAGCCAGCCGGGTCAACATGCCCGACGGCTGGTCCAGCCACGAGCGCTGACCCTTCAGAAGCCCGGACGAACGAACATCTGCGACCGTCGCAGCCGCCTCGTTCAGCGCCGGATAGTGCCGACGCAATGCGGCGAGCAATGCCTTGATCTGCGCTTCGGTGTGGGCATGATCGCAGTCGATGAAGGCGGTCGACAGGTTGAACGCCTCTCGAGCGAGGTCTTCACGAAGCTGGTCGGCCGTGACCCCGAGGACCTTGGTCGACACCGGAGCCAACATCGCATGGAGGCGCTCGATGAACTCGTCAACGGCGACCGCCAGGCCTTCGTCCACCCTCATTGCAACACTTCCGACTCGCCAATCACAACGCGTGACCGTACTCGCTCTACGCTCACACTCGTGCTCCAGGTAGAAGTCACCCGTGTACTTCGGCGCCCCGTGGCGTTGATGGCGGGTCTTCTCGCGGGCGCGACCGCGTTGGGCACGCTTGGCTTGCTCGCCGGCCCTGCGACCAGCAGCGGCTTCGAGACCTCGTTCACCGATGCGCTGTTCACGTCTGCCTCAGCTGCCACATCCACCGGACTCACGGTAGTTGACACCGCAACGCACTGGTCGCTGTTCGGCAAAGCCATCATCGCCCTGCTCTTCGAGCTCTCCGCCCTGGCGGTTTCCTTCATCGCGAGCGCCGCACTCCTGGTGCTGTTTCCCAAGCTGGGAGTACGCCGACGGATCTGCACACTCGGGGCCGATGGCGCCGTTGCGGACCTCGACCTGAAGCAGCTCGCCGTCGTCGTGATCGCCGTGTCGATGGCACTCCAACTACTCGCGGCATTCGCACTCACGCTGCGCTTCTGGATCGTCGGCGAGTTCGGATTCTCGTTTGCGCTGCGCCACGGGGTCTTCGGAGCGATGTCCGCCTTCGCAAATGCCGGCTTCACGCTGAACTCGAATTCGATGATGCAATTCGCAAACGATTGGTGGGTCTCCGTCGTCGTGATGCTTGCGGCGCTGGCCGGCACGCTCGGCGTTCCCCTCTTGCTCGACGTCCTCGACAATCGTCGCAGCATCACCGAATGGACGAGCCACACACGCGCCGGCCTGTTGGGCACCGGGGCGCTGGTGATCGGTGGAGCCGCAGCGTTTCTCGGACTCGAATGGTCCAACGGCGAAACCCTCGGACCGATCAACCTCGCCAACAAGCTTCTCGTCGGCACATACCAAAGCGTCATGGCCCGGGGCACCGGATTCTCGAGCGTCAAGCCGGCAGCCTTCGACGAGGCGACCAGCCTCGTCGCTGACTTCCTCATGGTCGTCGGAGGCACGGCCGGATCGACGGGTGGCGGCGCAACCGTCACCGCGCTGGTCATCGTCGGAGCCGCCGCGTGGGCGAACTCCCGGCGCGGTCGCGATGCGGGACTCGAGAATTTCGTGCCGACCGTTGCGCTTCGTGCGGCCGTAACGTCCTTCGCCGTTGCGCTCGTCACCGTGTTGGTCGCGACAACCGTCCTTCTGCGAGCCAGCGACAATCTGACGGTTGGCAGAGCGCTCTTCGAGGCGTGCTCGGCCTTTGGCACCACCGGTTGGAGCCAAGGCGTCACACCGGCCCTCGACACGGTTGGACGGCTCACCATCATCGTGACGATGTTCATCGGCCGTCTCATCCCACTCGCCTTCGTCGCGAGCCTGCTTCAAGGCAGACGACCCATCGAGGCCCTCCAGAGAAGCGACGCCCCGTGACCCGAACAACGCCGACACCCATGCCGATCGATCTTCGCAGCGACACCGTCACCCGCCCGACCGAGGCCATGCGGGCGGCCATCGCCTCGGCCGATGTCGGCGACGACGTGTACGGCGATGACCCGACGGTCAATCGGCTCGAAGAGATGGTGGCAGAGCTGCTGGGTTTTTCCGCCGCGATGTTCGTGCCGAGCGGCACCGCGTCGAACCTCTGTGCGTTACTCAGCCACTGTCAGCGCGGTGAAGAATACCTCGTGGGCCAAACCGCCCATACCTACAAGTACGAGGGAGGCGGCGCCGCAGTTCTCGGCAGCATCCAACCGCAGCCGGTCACGCTGGTCGATGGCCTCCGGTTCGACCTGGACGAACTCGCCACGTACGTCAAGGCCGACGACGTGCACTTCGCCCGGACGAAGCTCTTGTCGCTCGAAAACACCAAGGATGGCCGGACCCTCCCCCACGACTACGTCGAAGCCGCGCAGCGATTCGCGCGCGAGCGCGGGTTGTCGCTGCACCTCGACGGTGCCCGGCTCTGGAATGCGGCGGTGGCCGATCGGGTCGAGCCCTCACTCATCGCGGACGGATACGACTCGGTGTCGGTCTGCCTCTCGAAGGGCCTCGGTGCCCCTGTCGGATCCGTCCTCGTCGGCGCCGACGACTTCATCCTCGACGCCCGGCGTTGGCGAAAGATGATCGGCGGCGGCATGCGGCAGGCCGGGATGCTGGCTGCGGGCGGAATCTACGCCGTTGAGCATCACATCGATCGGCTGGCCGACGACCACCGTCGGGCCGCCAAGCTCGCAGCTGCGATCGCCGACATCGACGGCATCGAGCTCGTCGACCACGCGACGAATATGGTGTTCGCCCGGTTCACCGGCATTCACCCCGACGCCGCAGCCGAGCACTTCCGATCTCGCGGGATCACCATCTCGCCTGGGCAAACCGTGCGTTTCGTCCTCCATCTGGACATCGACGATGCGGCGCTCGACACCGTCATCGACGAGCTCCGCACCTTGCTGGCGACCGCCGCCACCCCGTAGGTACAACGCCTCATACTGGGGCTTCAGTTTTCGGGCGTTGTTGTCGATACCTCTCGGTACCTGTCCATACCTACCGTTAGAGAAACCGAATGACCGGACCTACCTCCGTCCTTCCGAACATTCCCAGCCGGCGCGATCCGCAGAGCAAACGAGACGGCGAGCCGTCGACGGCGGTTCTTTCGATCGCCATGAGCGTGCTGGCCGCTGGTCTGTTCGGCCTCGTCCTCTTCACCGAGGACGCCAACATCGCGACCGTCGACAACTCCATTCTGGTGGTGTTCCTCGCGGCGATGTTTGCGACGCAGGTCGTTCCGGCGATCACCCATGGCCCGAGCGAGCTCACCCGGGCGTTCTCCTGGGTCTTCGCCTTCGCCCTCGTGCTGGCCGGAGCGCCGGTGGTAGCGATCGTCGCCTTGGGTTTCAGCAGCTTCGTCGGAGCACTGCTCAGCGACCGGGATCATCTCGAGGCGATCTTCGACAGTGGTCGCCACGTGGCCTCGGTGGCGACGGGCGCCCTGCTGTTTCACCAGTCCGATGTCAGCAATGACCTCGTGAACGGCGCCAGCATCAGCGGTGAATGGTTGCGCATCGCGTTCACCGCCACAGCGGCCACGATCCTGCTGAACAGCTTGGCCGTCGGCGTCATGGCCTTCGTGCAACTGCGACGCGGGATGATCGATACGATCGCCAGCGCGGTGCGCGACACGTTCGTCGTCGAGGCGGTCTTCCTCACGCTGGCTCCGATCTCGGTCGTCGTGGCGCAGCGCAGTGTGTGGCTCATCCCCTTGGCACTCGTCAACATCTTGACGGTGCATCGGATGACCGAACGGGCGACGGCCAACGAGCGCGACGCCAAACACGACACGCTCACCGGCCTCCCCAATCGGCGAATGTTCAGGGACGAAGCCGCACGGCGTCTCGACGCCGGGCAGACCGGAGCCGTGGTCATCGTCGACCTCGACGGGTTCAAGCGCATCAACGACCATCTCGGCCACCAAATCGGTGATCAGGTGCTGCGCGTCGCCGCGTCGCGCTTCCAGGACGAGCTCCGACCCGAGGACATGGTCGCGCGGCTCGGCGGCGACGAGT
>CBESNZ010000269.1:0-4907 GCA_965531045.1 uncultured Acidimicrobiales bacterium | reverse complement strand
GCGCCGTAAGCGGCTTCGAGCGCACTTTCGTCGAGATCGTTTGCGATGATTTCGCGGGGCGTATATTTGCCGTCCTCATCGAAGGTGCCCATTTCGGTGGGGCCTTCGAGGAGATCGGCGCCGGCAAGGCCGGAGGGGGTAGTTGTGTCGGACACGTAGGTCTCGTTTCGGATGTTGCGGCAAACGGCCTGTGGGCCCGGTCACTTGGTAAAGAAATGCGGTTGGCCGGCACCTTGTCCACAGCGATGCCAGCACTGGAATGCTACCGATGCTGCGAGGCGAATGCTCACGGTGTTCAGCGGTGCGCCAGCACCAAGAATTCGGGTTGGTCGATCTGCGGGATCGCAGTGCCGTACCTGCCTGGGGTCACCGAAGACAGCGAATCGAGGGTCAACCCGGCTCGATCGACCAATAGCCGCAGCTCACGAGGGGTGAAGCAGCTGGTCCACAGGGTTGCGGGCAAGACGTCACCGTCGACGTTGCGGACCTCGGTTTCCTCGCTATTGACCCCCGTCGCAACATCGAACGTGTCCTGGTCTTCGAGGTACCGCACCTGGAAATATGCGGAGAACGCCGACACCGCCAGCGTTCCGCCCGGCCGAATTGCGGCGGCCATTCGGTCGAGCACGACGCCATCGGGGTCGATCGCCGTCACATCGGCGCCGGGACCGCCGACCAAGCCGAAGGCCCCCTGGCACAGCGATATCGCTGCGTCGAATTCTCCGTCGAACGCCAGGGTTCGAGCATCGCTGCGTTCGTAGCGGACGTTGTCGAGCCCGGCCTCTGCTGCATGTGTGGTGGCGACGTCGACGAATCGTTGGGAGATATCGATACCGACGACCTCGGCACCACGCTCGGCAAATGCCTGGGCGTGGCGCCCGGGCCCGCAACCCACGTCGAGCAACCGACTCCCGATCTGCAAGCCCAGCGCGTCCCACAGATAGTCGACCTCTTGCGTCGTTCCGCGGGTGAACGAATACCGAAGATACGCCTCCCCCATGTGGTCGCCCAGCGCCTCAAAGAAATGGCCGTGCTCACCGCGCTCCGCGGACCCGCCGCTCGGTCGTTCGTGGTCCGCCATTTCGGGCTACTTCGCGGCGGCCCAGGAGTCGCCGAACGACAGGTTCACCGCCAGCGGCACCCGCAGGTCGAATGCGTCGCCCATCACCTGGACGGTGAGATCCGCGGCCGCCTGCTTTTCGTCGACGGGCACCTCGAGAATCACTTCGTCGTGGACTTGCAGGATGACGCGACCGGTCAGCCCGACGTCTTGGACCGCAGCATCGAGGCGCACCAGAGCGACCTTGAAGATGTCCGCGGCGAGCCCTTGGATTCCGGCGTTCATCGCCTGGCGCTCCCCGGCCTGGCGAATCCGGAAGTTGCTCGAGCTGAGCTCGGGAATTTGGCGGCGTCGACCGAAGAGCGTTTCGGTGTAGCCCCGTTCGCGTGCCTCGGCCACGGTGTCGTCCATGTATTGCTTCACTGCCGGAAAGGCCTCGAAATAGGCCTCGAGGATCACGGCCGCCTCGTCGGTTGGTATGCCGAGTCGTTGCCCGAGGCCATAGGCCTCCATGCCGTAGGCCAATCCGTACGACACCATCTTTGCCTTCGACCGCTGGTCGAGTGCGACGTCGTCCGGGTCGACGTCGAAGATCCGCGCGGCGGTGGCCGTGTGAATGTCGTCGCCGGCCTCGAACGCGGAAATGAGACCCGGGTCCTCGGCCAGATGCGCGATACACCGCAGTTCGATCTGGTTGTAGTCCGCCACGACGAACACGGCTCCGGGCCCCGGAACGAATGCCTTGCGGAACGCACGGCCGCGCTCGCTGCGCACCGGAATGTTGTGCAGATTCGGCGCATCCGAGCTGAGACGGCCGGTACGAGCGACGGTCTGGTTGAACGTGGCATGAATGCGATCGTCGGGGCCAACCTCGGCCAGCAGCCCTTCGCCGTAGGTGCCGCGAAGTTTCTCGACCTCTCGGTAGTCGAGCAGGTGCTCGATGATCGGGTGCTCGCCGCGCAGCTTCTCGAGGGTTGCTGCATCGGTCGAATAGCCGGTCTTGGTCTTCTTCTGTGGGGTGAGCTCAAGTTCTTCGAACAGCACCTCACGCAGTTGCTTGGTGCTGTTGACGTTGAAGTCGCGTCCGGCGTCGGCAATGACGGCGGCGCGCAGCCGATCGCACTCGCTGACCAGTTCGTCGCGAATCCCGGTGAGCACCTTGCGGTCGACCCCGATGCCGTAGAACTCCATTTGGGCGAGGACCCAGACCAGTGGAACCTCGATGTCGTCGCTGAGGGAGCGCAGCCCCTGCGCATCGAGCGCCTCGGTGAGGGGTTTGACGAGCGCATCGATGGCCAGAGCGTTGCGGCAACCGTCGAGCGCCGGGTCTTCGGTGTCGCCGTCGAAGTCGAGCTGACCCTCGGTCGCGCCGTCGGCATCGGGAAGTTCGAGTTGCGCGTAACGCAACAAGACGACGTCGAGGTCGTAGCGGGCTTCGGCGGGATCGAGCAGGTAGGCCGCCAACGCCGTGTCGATTGCCAGGCTGCGCAGCGCAATACCCCGACCGAGAAGATCGCGCATGAGCGCCTTGATGTCGTGCCCGGCCACCGGACGCCCGCCCGGGCCGACCAGGGATTGCAGCGCAGCCTTGACGGAATCGTCGTCCAGCAGCGTCGTGGGGACGAACGCGACGTCGGCGACAGAACCGTCGACGACGAGCGACAGCCCATCGCCCAATCCTTCGCCAGAACCCGCCAACGCGAGCGGCGTCGATTGTTTGGCGGCCTCCTCGAACAAGGCCGCGGCCTCGGCCACGCTCTCGATGCGTCGCATTTCGGCCTCGAGGACCCCAATCCCGGTGCTGAGCGCCCCGAGGTCGGCTTTGAGCACGTCGGCGAGCCGATCGAACAAGGTGCGAAATTCGAGGAAGTCGAACAGCTTCTTGACCGCCTCGGGATCGATTGCGTCACGTGACAAATCATCGAGACCGACCGGCAACTCGACATCGCGAACCAAGAGCATCATGTCGTAGTTGGACCGCACCTGCGCTTCGGAGTTGGTGAGGTTCTCGCGCAGTTTCGGTGTTTGATCGTCGACTGCGGCAAAGATCCCGTCGACGTCTTTGTACGTGTTCACCAGCTTGGCTGCGGTCTTCTCCCCCACCCCGGGCGTGCCCGGGAGGTTGTCGGACTTGTCGCCACGCATTGCGGCATAGGTGACGTAGTCGTGGGGTTTCACGCCGGTGCGCTTCTCGATGCCCGCTTCGTCGTAGATCGCGTACTCGGACACGCCCTTCATGGGGTACAACACCGAAATGTGTGGATCTTCGACCAACTGGAAGGCGTCGCGGTCACCGGTGACCACCAACACGTCATCGCCACGGTCACGGGCCTGCGATGCCAGCGTGGCAATGAGGTCGTCGGCTTCGAAGCCGACCATGTCGATCGACGGCAGCCCGAGCACGTCGGTGACCTCGCGCACCAGGCCCATCTGCTGACGAAGAATGTCCGGGGCAGCGTCGCGGCCGGCTTTGTACGTGTCGACCATCTTGTGGCGAAACGTCGGCTCGGGCCGGTCGAACGCGATGGCGATCGTGTCGGGCGAGTGATCACGCCACAGGTTGATGAGCATGGATGTGAAGCCGAACACCGCGTTGGTCACCTGGCCGGAGGCCGTGGCGAGGTCGGTTGGCAACGCAAAGAACGCCCGATACGTCAGCGAGTTCCCGTCGATGAGCATGATTTTCTTCGGCACGGCGCTCACTCTAGGGCGCACTTCGCAATCCGTCGCCGCCGGAATGAACTTGACGATACCCACCCCGTCCACCACTCTCGCTCTAGGCGAAAAGCGGTGGAACGCAGGGAGAAACCAATGCGGGTGCGCACATGGGTCCGGTCTGGCATAGTCGGCGCTTGTGCGCTTTTGGCGGTGGCGGCATGCACGCCGCCACCGGCGAGCGAGGCGTACGTGGTCGACACCACCGCCGACACGGTCGACGCCAATCCCGGCGACGGCTTCTGTGCCGACGCGGGCGGAAACTGCTCGCTCCGAGCGGCCGTCATGGAAGGAAACAGCAATCCCAACGCGACCGAGGTGCGGGTGACCGGCGGCATCACGTATCCGCTCACCCTGGTTGGATCCGGCGAGGACGCCGCCGCCACGGGGGACATCGACCTGCTTGAACGGACCTACGTCCGTACCGTTGGTGGTTCCGGCTTGGCCATCATCGAGGCGGCGCCCTCCGACCGACACTTCGACGCCCGGGCGGGCAACTTTCACTACCTCGAGGGACTCGAACTTCGCGGTGGCGATTCTGCTGCCGGAGCCAGTGTGCGGATAGTCACGGGGCTGGTCGGCATCGAGGACACCGAGCTCATCGAAAATAGCGGCACGGACAGCGTTATCGAGCAGCTCGGCGGCACGCTGTGGATCGAGGACTCCACCCTGGCCGAAAACACGACCTCGACGGTGATCACGAACACGTCGGGGCTGGCCCGCCTGTACCAGACCACGATTGCCACGCAGTCGCCGGTTGCCATCCAGGTCGACTCCCAGCTGCAACTACTCAGCTCCACGGTAACCGGTCCTGGCACGGCGATCGATACGACTGCGACGGCAACCGTCAGCACGTCGGTTCTGGACGCCCCAACCGCGTGTGTCATCGCCGGCGCCGGATCCGTGGCCGATGGCGGGGGCAACGTCGCCAGCGACGCCACCTGTGGTCTGGGGGGCACGAGCACGCAGAACGTCGCCGCCGAACTTGCGGCATTGGCCGACAACGGCGGCCCGGTTCGAACCCGGCTCCCGCTCCCCGCCTCGCCCGCCCGCGACCACATCGTAAGCGGCGCGGCGGGCTGCCAGCCGGGCAGGGTCAAGGGGCCCAGCTGCGGGGCGGCAAGGCTACAAT
>CBESNZ010000268.1:0-4927 GCA_965531045.1 uncultured Acidimicrobiales bacterium | reverse complement strand
CGAACCAGACCCGGTCGGTACCCATCAGAAACGAACCGCCGGGAAGGTCGACCATCGCCGGATGGGCGGTGTCGGCGCGGGCCGAACCGACGGGCTCGCCAGCGACTCCGGGGACGTCGGCCGCGTCGCGCTGCGGCGCACAGCACACCGACTCGTCACGCATCATCGAGGCCCTTCGGCGCTCCGAATCTCCCGTCCTTGCCGGGTTTGTAGGTGACGACGTTCATCACGGCGTCGGTGTTGAGCCGGCCGTAGAGGTGAGGGAACTCTTCCCCGTCGTCCTCCGGGAGCGTCGATGCCTCCCATCGGACCCGAGCATCGAGCGCCTCCTCGTCGATCACGAGCAGCAACAGATCCTGACGCGCGGCGAAAAGCCGGTTGGCCGGCCCGGGGACCTGCGCTGCGGTCGAAAGATGGATGAACCCGTCGATCTCGTAGCGGGGCGGCACATACGTGTCGGCCTTGGCATTCCAGTCTTTGGCGGGACAGATGTGTAGCAGCACGCCCCAACGCTACCGGTCGCGACGATCGTGGAGAAGGTGCCGGTTGGCGAACGATTCGAGATGTGAAAGCGTCTCAGAGGTGATGGAGGAACCGAGCCCACGGGTCATCCGCGCCGCCGCCGCCGGCGACACGAAGGCATTCGAACTACTCGTCCGCGCCTATCAAGACCCGATCTATCGCTTCCTTTGTCGATTCCTCGGCGATCGCGACGAGGCCTACGACGTCGCGCAAGAGACCTTCATTCGCTTGCACAAGAAGATCCATTCCTACGCATTCCAATCGAAGTTCAGCACCTGGCTCTTCACCATCGCTCGCAACGCCGCCGTCGATCTGCACCGCAAACAGCAGCGGCGCGAGCGTTTGTTTCGTGCGTCGCCCGCAGCGGCCCCGATCGGGACCCCGGGGGCTTCCCTCGAAATCGAACGAGCCATCGAATCGCTCAGCCCGAAGTTGCGCGAGTGCATCCTCCTCATCGAGGTGCTCGGCCTCACCTACCGGGAAGCCGCCGAGGTGCTCAACATCCCCGAAGGCACCGCAAAGAGCCGCGTCTTCGCCGCCCGCGAACAACTGGTGCGATGGATGAACGCCGACGAGGCGTCCGAACAAATCACGGGTTCGCGATGAACTGCACCGACGCCCGGCGAGCGATCTCCTCCGGCTTCGACGGCGATGATCTCGACCTCTCCATCGACCGCCACCTGTCGTCGTGCGCCGCGTGCGGCATGTACGCCGACCGGCTGTTGACGCTGCGTCGAGAGCTTCGCATCGGCGCGGTCGAGACCGTTCCCGACATCGCCGCGTCGGTCATGACCAGAATCGATGGCCGGCGGCCGAACTTCCGGCGACGCCGTTTCTCCACCACTGCCGCAGCGGTGGTTGCGCTCGGTCTCGCGAGCGTCACGGTCGGCCAAGAAGCAACCGAACCGCGAACCGGGTCCGACGTCGTGGCTTCCCCGGGCGACATTCTGGTGGCGTGGTCCGACAGCGGCCTGCCTTCCGAGCTCGGCGAGCTAATCGCCGGCTGGTCGCAGGTCGATGCCGCAACCGAGGCCCACCTCGGCACGGCAAACCTGTCGGTCGACGGGACGACCGAGGAGTCGGTCAGCGTCGAGGTGTTCGGCTACGACCCGGCGACCTACCCACCATTCGCCTCGGCCACCAACCGCGCCGAGTTCACCCACCTCGGGCCTCGCGAGGCCATGCTCAGCAACCGTGCCGCGACGATGCGCGGTTTGCGCACCGGCGACACGCTGACGTTCGACAACGGCGTGGAACTGCAGGTCAAGGGCGTGGTACCCGACGACGACATCGCGGCCGCAGAAATCGCCGTCACGAACGAAACAGCCGAAACGCTCGGCGATGACGGTCGCTCATATCTACTCATCGAGCACGACGAGTCCTATCGGTCGATCGAAGCCGACATCTCCGAACACGCCGAAGGCATCTCCTTTCGTGTCGGCGGCGACGCAAGCTTTCTCCGAGGCGGCGAAGATCCCACGCCGACCATCGACCGCAAAGAGGCATTCGGCGAATTCACCACACTGGCCATCGACGACAACGTCTCGGCCATCGACCCCCTTTGGCGCGACGCCCACATCACCGAATCGAACGTTCCGATCCTCGGCGTGGTCACGTGTCATCGGCAGGTGCTGCTGTCGCTGGCCTCCGCCATGTACGAGTTGGAGAGAACCGGCGCGACCGCCGAGATCGACGCGGCGAAGAGCACCCGATGCTTCACGCCGCGTGTCGACCCGAACGCCGCGCCGGACCTCCGAAACTGGGGCATCGTCGTCGACCTCAACTACGACCCGGCCACCGACACCGCAGCCGCTTCAGATGCGCTCATCGCCGTGATGGAGGCCGAAAACTTCACCGCATACACCGACGACGAGGGAACCACCACGTTCGTGTGGCAACCGCCTTCGTGAAACCGGGCGGGCCGACGGTCAAGCGGGCTCTTGGGGCTTGCCCATCTCGGTCGCCATGCGTTCGATCATCGGGAACATCCCCTCGAAGCCGGGAATCTGATCGAGTTTCCATCGGGTGTAGAAGAAGGCTGCGAAGAACGTCCCGAATCCGGTCAACATCCCGACGACGAAGCGGATCAGGACATAGCCGGTCGCGGTCGAGTTCGTCAGCAGCCAAACATCCCACACCGAGGTCAAGATCTCGAACGCAGCCGCGAACCAGGTGAGGTGCACCATGGTCGAGCGGTAGATCGGGTGTTCCTTGGTTCGGCGGTTGAACGGGAACAGCAACGGCACCAAGACGGCCATGAGCGGTTTCCCCACGAAGATCGAACCGATCAAGACCAGGCCGACCAAGACCTTCGTACCTATTCCGATGCCGAAGTACACGTCGGTGGAGGCGAACACGATACCGAGCGTGCCGCGCGTGACCAGGTACACGAGGATGAGTGGCAGGAACTTGCCGATCGGCGCTCCGGCACGCCAGCGGCGAAAGATCGAGAAGACCCCCCAGGCCGAGACAAAGCCGATCGCCCACATCAGTCCGGTGTCCTCGCCGGTGAACCGATCGCCGAAGCGCTGGCCCACGACGAAGAGTCCGAGCAGGATCAACGCATCCCAGTTGGACCGACCGGCGAATACCGCTGGCACCGGCGGTGGGTCGTCGTCAGATTCTTGGTCTAGCGGTAAGTCGGTCACGAAAAAGAGCTGGCCATCTGTCGGCGGCGAAGCGTTCAGCGTAATGTGACGGCCCATGGGAACGTACGCAGTAACAGGGTCGGCTTCTGGCATCGGCGCGGCCACCGTCGCTTTGCTCGAAAAGGCGGGCCACACCGTGATCGGGGTCGACCTTCGAGAAGGTACGGTCACCGCCGACCTTTCGGTCGCCGCCGAACGCGATCGTGCGGTCGCCGAGGTTCTCGACCACTGCGGCGGCTCGCTCGATGGTCTGGTCACGGCCGCCGGCGTCGGACCCCCGTTCGACCCGGCGCAGATCGTGTCGATCAACTGGTTCGGCAGCCACGCCATCCTCGACGGCCTACGCGGTGCGCTCGCGGCATCGGGCGACGCGCAGGTCGTCGCCATCTGCTCGAATTCCACCACGCTCACGCCGAATCTCACACAGGACCTGATCGATGCGTGCCTCGATGGTGACGAGGTCCGGGCGCGCGAACTCGCGGCCACCAACACCGATGCCAACGCCTACGCCTGCTCGAAGACCGCTATTGCCCGCTACGTGCGCCGCAATGCACCGCAAGCCGACTGGGCCGGCGCCGGTATCCGTTTTAACGCAATCGCCCCGGGCGCCACGCTCACCCCGCTGCTGCAGGGCGGCCTCGACGACGAGGAATACGGTCCCATGATCGGCATGTTGCCGATTCCGACCGGCGGCTTCGGCACCGCAGAACAAATCGCCGAGTGGATCGAGTTCATGCTGCTCAGCAACGCCGCCCGCTTCTTGTGCGGGTCGATCATCTGGGTCGACGGTGGCTCCGACGCCCTCATCCGCCCGGACGACTGGCCCCAGAGCTTTGAGATGTAGCTAGTTCTTGGCCAAGAGGGACGCACGGAGCTCGGGGGTCAACAGGCTGCCGGACCGCTCGACGAGTAGACCCATTTCGTAGCCGATCAGATCGACGTCCGCACTGGGCGACGTCAACACGGCGAGAGCCCCGCCATGCCCGATCCGGGTGACGAACAGGTAGGCATTCTCCATCACGATCATCACTTCGCGCACGTCGCCGACGCCGGTTCCCTTGGTCGACCCTTCGGCCAGGCCAATCGTCGCCGCGGCGACAGTCGACAAGCGGTCGGACGCATCGGATAGCAGCTGACTGGACCGAGCGATCGGTAGGCCGTCCACCGAGAACACGAGTGCGTGTTTCACGCCCGCAACGGTCGAGGCGAAGTTCTCGACCAGACCGTTGAGCTGCGATGCCTCGCTATTGAGATCCGTCATGATGTACTTCCGTCTTCTCCGGGACGGGACCGATCAAGGCCTCGTCGGTAACTGTTGAGCATGCGCCGGAGTTCCTCCGGCGATCGTTGGCGGCTGGGCCGCTCGCGACTTGCGATCTGGTGCATTTCCCCGGCCGGTGCGCGGCGAGCGGGCAGTCCAGCGCGCGCCGAGGCCGGGAAACTGGCAGCATCGGTGGGCTGGGGTTCGTGCACGGGGCTCGATGCCGGCACGACCCGGCGGCGGGTGGGCAAAGGCGGGGCGTCCGCACCGATCTCCGGTTCGAGGACCGGCATTCGGGAAGGCAGCCCGGCACCGTTGGCGGGCTGACCTCCTCGAACCGGCAAAGGTGGAGGTGTCACCGCGGTAGGGGGCGCCGGTGCTGCCGCGACCGGCGGTGCAGGCCGTGGGGCCGGTGGCGGCTCGGGAAGCGGCTGCACCAACGATGCGGCGGCGGGGGCGGGCGCGGCCAGAACAGGAGCGGGGACCGGGGCCGGAG
>CBESNZ010000267.1:0-4929 GCA_965531045.1 uncultured Acidimicrobiales bacterium | reverse complement strand
AGAGTCAAACACTCAGAAGTATCTCGTCCAAACCCTATACCGGCGGCGCCGCGGTCAATCCGCGGCCGGCGAGTCGTACTCTTGAGCGGAGAACTCGACGAAGGGACAAACCATGGCCGCCGACAGCCAACAGTCGACACTCCCGCTCTTCGCCGTTGGCGCCTTGATCGTGGCCGTCGCACTCGGCGCCCTGCTTGCGACCAGGTCTCCGAACGACATCACCGAAACGATCGAGATGCAGCGGACCTCCGGTGTCGATGGCACCGGCGATCCAGCAAACCTCGGCTCGTCGGACTCGACCGACCCCGCTGAAGAGCCGTCGCCGTCTGACCTGGGCGAACAGTCGGATCTCTCGGAACGTTGCACCGCGTTGGCCCGCACCGATCCGTCGAGCGTGTCGATCACGCTTCAGAACGGCGAGCTCGCGCTCACCATCGATGGCGAGGTCGTCGATCTCGAGACCCTCCGCGACTGCCTCCCCGACGATCTCGGGGCGATACTCGACGGCGGAGGGCTGCCAGATCTCGACACGCTTCCGGGTCTCGAGAACTTGCCCGACTTCGCCGAGGACTTCGAGATTCCCGACATGCCCTGCCCGGATGGCATGTCGCCAAACCCCGAGGTACCCCAGTTCGAGCTGCCGCCCGAACTCGACGAACTATTGGGCGACGACTTCGACTTCAATGAATTCTTCGAGTCGCTTCCTCCACTGTGCACCGAATAGCACTGTGCACCGAATAGCGCTTTGCCGCAGCAGCGCAGCGTTACCTTCGCCGCCGGGCTGACGTCGGCCGTCGGAATCGTTTACGTTGACGGCATGCGCACCAAGCTGATCCTGCTGGTCTTCCTCGCCGTCCTGGCGTCAAGCTGTTCGAGTAGCGGAACGGATGAGACCGTCTCCTCGACAAGCTCGCCGGCCACGACGACGATCGAGGTTGCCACCTCGGCAACGGCCACGAGCGCGCCGCAAACGAGCATCGCCCCGCCGACCACCGAAGGCATCGACACCGCAGCGCTGCGGACCGTCGGCGAGGTGCTCGCTGCCGACCGCGTGCTCACCCTGGCGCATGCCGGCGGAGATCAGGCCTACCCGCACTCGACCATGTTCGCGTACCGCAACGCCGTCGCCGACGGCGCCGACGTGCTCGAGCTCGATGTGCAGCTCACCGCAGACGATGTGCTGGTCGTGCAACACGATGACACGGTCGACAAGACCACCGAAGCCACCGGGCCGGTGATCGAACTCACGCTGGAGGAGTTGCAGGCCCTCGACAACGCCTACTGGTTCTCGCCACAGTGCTGGCCCTGCCAAGATCGGCCGACCGCGGAGTACGTCTATCGCGGCATGCGCACCGGCGAGGTCGAGCCCCCCGAGGGGTTCAGCGCCGACGACTTCCGGGTTGCGACGCTGCGCGAAGTCTCGGAGACATTCCCCGATCACGTGCTCGACATCGAGATCAAGGGCAACGAGGAAAGCGGCCCGGCCACCGCTCGAGCGCTGGCCGCCGAGCTCGCCGACCTGGGTCGCGAAGACTCGGCGGTCGTCGTGTCGTTCAGCGACGCGATCGTCGATGTATTCCACGAAGCGGCCCCCGACGTCGCGGTGAGTCCGGGCACCGACCGGCTCACCGATTGGTTCCTCAACGGCACCGAGCTCGAGCCGTACTTCTCGGTCGTGCAGATCCCACCGTTCAGCTCCGGGATCGCGGTGGCGACCCCCGAAACCATCGCCCGAGCCCACGACGAAGGGCTGACGGTTTGGGTATGGCCCGACGACGCCGGAACGCAGGAGAACACCGACTTCTACCTCGAGCTCATCAGCTACGGCGTCGACGGTGTAATCGCAGGCCGACCGGCCGAGATGACCGCAGCCATCGATCAAGCCCCTCCCTTCGTCGCGGCCGCTCGTTCGACCGGCTGTGGCGGTCCGGCCCCGGAAGCTGGGCACAACGTCGCCACCGTCACCTCCGGTGGCATCGACCGCACGTACCAGCTGTTCATCCCTTCGTCGTACGACCCGCAGCAACCGCTCCCCGTGGTGCTGAACTTTCACGGCTATACCGGCGACGGCCCGCTCCAAGCACTTTCCAGCGGGATGGACATCCTGGCTGAGGAGGAGGGATTCATCAGCGTCGCCCCCGACGGTCTCGGCACCGTTTCGTACTGGAACCTCGCCACCGACAACGACCTTCCGAACGACGTGATGTTCGTCAGCGATCTGCTGGATCAGATGGAGGCCGACCTCTGCGTCGACACCAACCGAGTCTTTTCGACCGGGCTTTCCAACGGTGGGTTTTTGACCTCGCGCCTCGCCTGCGATCTCAGCGACCGCATCGCGGCCGTCGCCACCGTGGCCGCGACCATGTTCTACGACGACTGCGAACCCGGCCGGCCCGTTCCGCTGCTCGCCATCCACGGCACCGACGACCAGATCGTGCCGTTCACCGGCGTGCGCGACAACACCAGCCAGCTCGAGGCGACCGGTCTGACGACCAGCGTCGCCGACCCCGGCGTCGACGAGATGTTCGCCGCGACCATCGGAGCGGCCATCGGTGCCGACGATCCGACCGCCGACATCGCGACGGAGGTCGAGGAGTGGTCGAACAACAACGCGTGTCGGCCCGGTGGTGAAACCGAGACGATCGCCGAGGATGTCGAACGGGTCGAGTACATCGGCTGCGACGCACCGACCCAGCTGTACGTCGTGCTCGATGGTGGCCACTCGTGGCCAGGGTCGAGCCTGCTCGCCGGTGTCGAGGGCCTCGGCTTCACCACCGACTCCATCGACGCCACCCAGCTCGCCTGGTCCTTCTTCGAGTCGAACCCCCTCCGCTAACTCCAGCCTTTTCCGGCGCCCGTCACCATGCCGAAGGGTCCCGATGGCCATCGGAAACAGTCCATCATGAGCTGATCGATATCGCCGTGGTCGGCAATGCCCTCGCGGACAACCGCCTGCGCTTCGGCCACCATTGCGAAATAGATTCGATTCGCCACATAGCCCCACTTGGTGTCGGTGTCGACGACCACAACGGGATGCTTGCCGGCCGCAGCCGCCAGTTCGACCACCTTCTGGACGGTCTCATCCGACGTATCCGGGCCGCGTACGATCTCGGCCATCTTCATCACCGGCGCGGGCGACGCCCAATGCCACCCGACGAACCGGTCGGCTCGATCGGTGGCTGCGGCCATCGCCGCGATCGAGAATCCGCTGCTGTTCGACGCGAAGATGGTGCGTTCGGGGCAGCGCGCATCGAGATCGCGCCACAACCGCACTTTGAGGTCGAGCTTCTCCGGAACCGCCTCGAGGATCACATCGGCATCGATGGCACTGTCGAGATCGGTCGTAAAGGTGAGGCGAGCCAGCGCCGCATCGGCTTCGTTCGCCGTGAGCTTGCCGCGCTCGACTGCGCCACGAACGCCAAAGCGTCCTGTGTCGACATCGATCGCCGCGTTGGCGAGAACCTCGTCGCTGAGATCGGTACACACCACGTCGTGGCCGGCGATGACCAGGACCTGGGCGATTCCAGACCCCATCACTCCTGCGCCGATCACGCTGATCTTCTGACTCGTCATCATCATGCTCCTGGGATCGTCCCGCTCGTTTTCGTGCTCACTCGTTCCAGCGGCACAATAGCCACCGACGATCTCCAGAACGATCCACAACCGAAATCGGGAACATGACGGTGCAACCAGAAGACCACGGCTTCGTGTCCGACCGACTCGACCAGATGGCCGGCCCCGGTCGCGCCTATGTCGACCGTGGAGAGATGCCGTTTGCGATGACCCAGGTGGCACATCGTGGCGAGGTCGTCTTTGCAGACGTGTACGGCAAGGCGGATGTTGTGCGCGACGTGGCAGCGACCCCCGACACCATCGTGCGCATCTACTCGATGACCAAGCCGATTACCTCCGTCGCGCTGATGCAACTCTACGAGCGCGGCGCACTGCTGCTCGAAGACCCGGTGGCCAAGTTCATCCCTGCGTTCGCCGACACGCAGGTGTGGAACGGCGGAACGCAGCAGTCGCCTGCGACGAGGGCGCCATCGCGGCCGATGACCATCAAGGATCTCCTCACCCACACGGCGGGCCTCACCTATGGGTTCCGCTGGCAGCATCCGTTGGACGGCATCTATCGCGACAAGGGCCTCGGCAATCTGGCGCTTCCGGGGGTGACCCTCGAGGAGATGTGCACGCAGCTGGCCGCGCTGCCGCTGCTGCACGACCCCGGTGCGAAGTTCAACTATTCGATGGCGACCGACGTGGTCGGGCGCGTCGTCGAGGTGGCCTCGGGCCAGCCACTCGATCGGTACGTGGAGGCGAACATCACCGGGCCGCTGGGCATGGTCGACACCGGATTTCATGTACGCGACGGGCAAGGCGACCGACTCGCAGCGCTGTACATCCGCGGTCGAAACGGGCTGTCCGAAGTCGACAACCCGTCGACCAGCGCGTATCAGCAGCCGCCATCGATGTTCTCCGGTGGCGGCGGCATGGTGTCGACGCTCGGCGACTACCAGCGCTTCCTCAACATGCTCGTCGGCGGCGGCGAGACGGAGGGTGTCCGAATCCTGGGAGGACGAACGCTGCGGTACATGGCGCTGAACCACCTTCCCGAAGGTCGGTCGATGAACCAGATGAACCAGACCATCTTCGAGCCGGACCACATGGCCGGCCTGGGCTTCGGGTTGGGTTTCGCCGTGATCACCGATCCGGCGAGCCACAGCGCGGTGTCGTCGCCCGGCGAGTTCTCGTGGGGCGGCATGGCCAGCACGTTCATGTGGGTCGATCCGGTACACGAGGTCACGGCGCTGTTCCTGACACAGCTCATGCCCAGCAGCCAGTACCCCATTCGACGCGAGCTTCGAGCCGCGATCAGCCAGGCCATGCTCTAGAGAGACATGCGCTAGCGCCCCCGTTCGTCAGATCGAG
>CBESNZ010000266.1:0-4940 GCA_965531045.1 uncultured Acidimicrobiales bacterium | reverse complement strand
GCTGACCCGCTGGCGCCGCCGCGCAGCGTGCACGCCTTGGCGGGCGACGATCGCGGCGGTTCCGGCCGCGATGAATCCGATCACCAACAACGCTCCCTCGAAGCCGGATCGGGTGTCGGAGATCAGCCCGACGACGAGCGGTCCGCTCACGCCGCCGATCTCACCAACCGAGAACCACAGGCCGTTGGCGAGGCCGGCATTGCGGTCGGTGACCCCATCGGCGTTCATGAGGATCAGGACGCTGACCGGTACCAACGCGGCTCGGACGCCAAGCGATAGCACCGCGACGACGGCACCGGCCGGCGGAGCGAACGCCAACGTCACCGCTCCGAGACCGGCCAACGCAAGCAGTGCAGCGAGCAGGCCTCGACGGCGATGCGGAGTCGCCACACGGGGCAGGAACAGCGCGGCAAAAATTCCGATGACGCCCGAAACGGCGACCCAATTCGAGGCGGCCGCGTCGCTGAGACCCGCGAGCTCCTTCAAGATCGTCGGCAGCCAGTTGCTGAGTCCGTGGTTCAAAAAGAAGATGGTGAACGCCGTCGCGAGTGCGAAGCCCACGCCGCTCGAGCGCAGCAGTGCACTCCGATCGCCCTCTGGACGCGTGCCCGCCTTCACCGTCGGCCGTTCAGGCGAATCAGCGCCCGTGCTGACCGCCAACCAGAGCACGGTGGTGACGATGACGAACGCGGCCTCTGCGATCAGCACCGCGCGCCACGACTGCAGGGCCGGGAGCAGCACGGAGTTCGTCAGGGCCAGCGTCAGCACCCCGCCGACCGCCGGAGCGGCGACATAGATACCGACGGCGCGTCGACGCTCCGCCTCATCGCTGAACCAGATCGTCACCAACGTCGGCGCGCCCGCAGAGATGAGCGGACCGCCGAGGCCAAAGATCGCCACGGCCAGCCAAAGCGTCCCGACGCCCTGCGCCCCGGCACGCGCCAGCGCCGAGACCGCCATCGAAACGCCGCCGAGTGCGATCGAAAGCGACAACCCGAATCGATCGATGAACCGTCCGGCCACCGGCGCGGTCAGGATGAACATGAACGCCCAGGCGCCAAGGGCCAATCCCATCTGCCCACGCGTCGCCCCGAGGTCGGTACGAACATCGGTGAGCATCGGCGAGATCGACGAGATGATCACGCCGAATGCCACATACACGCCGCTCAACGCGCCGAGCATGAGCCAGCGGTCCCTCGATGGCGGCGATGCGGGCGGGGGCTTCATCGTCGATCGCCTCCCGGATTGCGCATGGCGGTGAAGTTCATCACAATGTTGGGCAATGACCACAGCCAATTCCGCGTTAGAGATGCTGACCCTCGATACCGACAGCCCAGCCGATGTTTTGGATGCGTACGACGCCCGCGGGTGGGGCGACGGTTTACCGCTCATCGCCCCGACGGTCGAGCGCGTCGACGCCATGCTCGCCGGCCTCGGCGACGTCGACCCCGACGAGGTGATCGCCGTGCTACCGCCGCGCTCGGGGCAGGCCACCCGTCGCATGATCGCCGTGAACGCCGTGCTCGCCGGTTGCCGGCCTCAGCACCTCCCCGTGCTGGTGGCGGCCGTTCGGGCGCTGGCCCGACCCGAGCTCAACCTGCGCGGTGTCAACGCCACCACGCATCCGGTGGCGCCCTTGCTCATCGTGCATGGCGAGGTTGCCCGCACCGCCTCCTACAACGGCGGCCTCGGCGCGTTCGGCCCCGGCAATCGGGCGAACGCCACGACCGGCCGGGCATTGCGACTCATCCTGTTGCACATCGGCGGGGCGACTCCCGGAACCGGCGACGCCTCGACGCAGGGCGGGCCCGCCAAGTTTTCGTACTGCGTCGCCGAGAACCTCGACGAGTCACCGTGGGGCGGCTACGCCGCAAGCGTTGGTGTCGATGCGCCATCGGCGGTCACGATCCACTGCGGGGAAGCGCCGCACAACGTGCACGACATGGAATCGTCGGACCCCGCGGCGATCCTCGACAAGGTCGCGTCGGCGATGTGCTCGACCGGCCAGAACAACGCCCCGATCGGCCAAGGGCAGTACTTCGTGATGCTGTGCCCCGAACACGCCGCAACCTGTGCCGGTGCCGGCTGGTCGCGGCGCGATGTCGGTTCGTATCTTTTCCAGACCGCCAGGATGCGGGTCGGCGACATGAAGCGAGCCTTCGCGTTGCGGGCGTGGTCGCCTTGGCAAGATCGGCTGACCGACGACGACTGGATGGCGATGACCGAGCATCCCGACAACATTCGTGTCATGGTCGTCGGGGGCGCGGGCAAACACAGCTCCGTTGCACCCAGCTGGGGGATGACCACCAGCGTTACCGTTCCCGTGGAGGCTTCATGACAACCGAGATCTACACCCCCGACGGAATCGTCGGACCACCCACCGTCTCATTGGCGCCATCGCCCAAGGTGCTCGCGGGCAAGAAGATCGGCATTCTCGACAACACCAAACCAAACGCCGGGCTACTGCTGGGCCGAATGGCCGAGCGCCTCGCCGAACGAACCGGTGCCGAGGTCGCGCTCATCGAAACCAAGAACGCCGCCCTCGCCGCCCCCGATCAAGTGCTCGGTCGACTCATCAAGGAGGTCGAGCTGGTCCTGACCGGCTCGGCTGATTGAGGTAGCTGCACGTCGTGGAGTGTCCATGACTCAGCGCAACTCGAAGCAGCCGGCAAACCCACCATCTTGGTGACGACGACCAAGTTCCGTGAGGTTGCCGACTACGCAGCCGAAGAGATCGGTCTCCCCGACGCACGGATTCTTGCGGTCGGCCATCCTCTCGGAGGAACCGACGAGGCCACGATCACCGCGTGGGCCGACGCTGCCGTCGACGAGGCGCTTCGCCTGTTCACCCAGGACTAGCGCGGTCGCTCAGGTTGCCGTGGGGTAGTCGGTGTAGCCCTCTGGCCCGGGCGTGTACATCGTCTTGGGATTGAAGCCGGCCGGCTCGACACCACGCGCGAAGCGCTCGACGAGGTCCGGGTTGCCAATGTAGTGCCGGGCGAACGACACCGCCTCACCAGTGTCAGCGGCGATTGCTGCGTCGGCCTCGGCACCGTCGTAGCTGTCATTGAGGATCAGCGGTCCGGCGAAGTGGCGTTTGGCCAACGCGATGTTGTCGACCGGCTCCTCCCCCGGCGCGAGGATGGCCGGGTTGCGGCGCAGCACATGCAGGTAGGCGAGCTCGTTCGGCAACGCATCGAACAGGGCGGTGAACGTCTCCTCGACATCATCATCGTGCAAGTCATTGAAGGGATTGCCGGGGCACACGCGCATGCCCACTCGATCGACGCCGACGGTCTCGATCAGCGCATCGAGCACCTCGAGCGGAAACCGAACTCGGTTCTCCACCGGGCCGCCATACGCGTCGCTGCGTTGATTCGAACCGGTCGAGAGGAACTGCGCCGGCAGGTAGCCGCTGGTGCCATGCAACTCGACGCCATCGAACCCGGCGTCCATGGCCAGCCGCGCCGCCGACGCATACTCGGCGACCACGGTCGGTATCTCGCCGACATCCAGGGCCCGCGGCTCGTCGAACGGAACCATGCCGGCCGCATCGGTGTACATCTTGCCGCGTGCGGCGATTGCCGACGGTGCGACGGTCTCGGCGTCGGCGGGTTTGTTGGCCGCGGCGCTCACGCGACCACAGTGCATCAACTGCGCCACGATGATGCCGCCCTCGCCGTGCACCGCGTCGGTCACTGCTCGCCACCCACGCACTTGGGCGTCGGTGACCAGGCCTGGCGTGCGCACGTATCCCTTGCCGTCGAAGCTCGGGTAGATACCTTCGGTGATGATGAGTCCGGCGGAGGCGCGCTGTCGGTAGTACTCGACCACGAGGTCGGTCGGCTCATCGTGCTCGCCGGCTCTCGATCTGGTCATAGGCGCCATCACGACGCGATTCCGCAGTTCGAGGGCGCCGAGGGGCACCGGCGAGAGGAGGGCATCCACGACGTACTCCTACGCTCGAACGCCGTGCGGATGCACGGCGATGCGGGTGTGGGTTTCGGCGTTGCGCGAGTCGGTCATGGCCTGCACCGCGCCATCCAAATCGACGTGACCCGTCTGCCACACATCGACATCGATTGTGCCCGATGTGATGGCCTCGAGGGCCACCGTCACGTCCGACGGGTCGGGCATGCCTCCGAACTGCACGTTCATTGCCTTGGTGTGGGCCGAGGCGGTGAAAAACAGGTCATCGTCGAGGTTCTGGCCGGCGACGATCACCCTCGACTGCCACGGCGCCTCGGCAAAGATCGCATTGAGCACGCCGGTGGCCCCGACGCACTCGAGCACGACGCACCCAGATCCTCGCGGAGCCACCCGGTGCCATGCGCTGAACGCCGACTCCTGGGCCGGGTCGACGACTTCGTCGGCTCCCATCGCCTCCGCCATCGAGCGACGAAACGGCGAGTAGTCGGCGGCGACGATGGGTCCCCTGCCCTGCAGTTTCAACGCGGCGATAGCGGCGAGTCCAATTGCCCCGCAACCGATGACCACCGGAACCTCGCGCTCTGTCACCGCGGCGATTCGCGCGTACAGCACGCCGGTGGACAACGGTTCCATCAACGCCGCGGACGTGTCGGACAGATGATCCGGTACGCGATGGAGGAGGACTTCGCTGAGCGCGAGGTATTCGGCGAATCCGCCGGCGTAGGTGTTCGAATACCCGATGGGGTCGAACCCGTTGCCGTGAAACAGCAACGGCTGACACACCACCCGGCTGCCGATGGGGTGCGTGCCGTCGCAACCGGGTCCCAGCGCCACGATTTCGCCGCAGAATTCATGTCCCATCACCAGGTCGGCGTCGGGGTCGAAATCGAATGGCCCATCGTGCTCGCGTGACCATTTTGCCAACCGCGGACCGAAGTCGACAAGGTGGTGGTCGCTCGCACAGATGCAGCAAGCCAGCGATTTGACGATGACCTGCCCCGCTTCGGGCA
>CBESNZ010000265.1:0-4942 GCA_965531045.1 uncultured Acidimicrobiales bacterium | reverse complement strand
CGGCCGAGGTTCTGGTTGCTCAACAGCGGTCCGATCGGAGCGGACACGGTCAGTTCGTTGAACGTGAGTCCAAAGCCCACCGTGGCCGTGACGTCGAACACCGAAACGTCGCCGGAGTTGACGCCAAAGGTGTCGGCGTCGGGCGCTCCGGCCGCGGCCCGCCACACGTCACCGCTTTGGTACTGACCGTCGACTGCGTAGCCGAGGCCGACACCACCGATGGCTTCTGCGGCACCGTCGATGCCGCTGGAGGATGCGACGACGTTGCCGTCAAATCGCCACGCATAAAGGGTGCCCTGGCCAAAGTTTCCACCCGAGGGCTGAGACTGTGGTGCCCCGACCAGCACGAGGTCGCCGATGATGTCGATCGAGCTGCCGAAGCGGTCGTTGCTGACCGCGGCCGTGGCTGGCGGGAGAAAGATGAAGAAGCTGCCACCGAGCCGTTGGGCGCCGAACCCGGTGAGCACGAACGTTGCGTCGAAGGTGGCGCCGCTGCGTTCGAAGAGGATCACTCGGCCCTCAGCGTTGGGCTCGAATGGGGCGCCGACCGCAATGCGATCGCCGTCGATCGCGACGGTTGCGCCGAAGCTGCCGTTTTCACGGGGGTCTTCGTCGCGCAGGACCTGGGAGAAGGCCCAGGGATCGGTCGCAGTTGGGCGAGTGAAGACATATGCCGCGCCCGAGTCTACGAGAGGCTCGTTTTCCTCCGGGGCGCCGACGACCATCGTGTTGCCGTCGATTGCGACCGAGGCGCCGAAGGCGTCGGCGACCGAATCGGTGACCGGGTTGACGGTGTAGCGGGTCGCTCCACGCTGCACCGAAGCCGAACCCGAGTCGAGTCCGAAGAACGCATTGCAGCAGACATCGTCGTTCTGTGACTGGTTGCCGAGCGGGGCGCCCCAAACGTAGTGACCGGCGTCGTTGATGGCGACGTCCCAGCCCTGGCGATCGTTGGCTTCGTTGTCGGAACTGATGGTGGTGTCGCAGTTACTGATGAGCCCGTCGGCGGCAGACCAGTCGCACAGCACGGCTCGACCGCCATTGACGACGGTGAGGTCGACCCAGGGCGCGCCGACGATGATCTTGCCGCCCGTGGAGTCGAGCTCGAGAGAATTGCCGAAACCGTCGCTGATTGCGGCAAACGGTGCGATGGTGCCCTTCACCGATCCGTTGGGGAAGAACCACGCGATCTCGCCCAGGTTTTCGCCCGTGTCGAAGCGTTCGGTGCTCAACGAGGGTGCGCCGACGACGGAGAATCCGGAATTGGCGATGTCGACCGCGTAGCCGAAGTTGGCCGAGAACGTCGTGCTGTAGGTGAGCGGCGTCAAGCCAAGCGGGTCGATGTTGATGCCGTCGCCATCACCGTCGGCATCGGTCCAGGTGTAGGCGGCGCCGGTGTCGGCGAGTCCGCCGTCGACCTTCGGCGCGCCGACGATGAAGTTGTTGCCGTCGGGGCTGACCGCGACCGCATGACCGAACCAGTCGTCCTGCGTCGAGGGGAGCACGTCGCCCCGGAGCCGTTCGGTCGCCTGGAGCGTCCCGCCGGAATCGCTGATGACCCATGCGTCGCCGACGGAGATCGTGCTGGTGCCGCTGGCGCCGACGATCATGGTGTAGTCGCCACCACCGAGGTCGGCGAGGTCGACGGCGGAACCGAAGCCAACCGCGGTGTACCCGCCCGCGTCGACGGTCGGGTCGCAGTTGATCGGATTGAGCGTTCCGCCGCACGCGTACAGCTTCTTGGAGAGTGACCACGAGCCGCTGTAGTCGTACACGTAGACCGCGCCCGATTGGATGCCGTTGTCGTCGTCCTGCTCGTCGCCGACGAGGATGCGATTGCCGGCCATCGCGAGCGAAGTGCCGAACGCCGCATTGTTTGCGCCATCGGCAAGCGTGGCTTCGAGGACGTAGTCGGAGCCGTTGAAGCGGAACACGAACACCGCGCCGGAGTCGTCACCGTTGGTGTCGTGGTTGGGGGCGACAACGGCCACGACGTTGCCGTCGGAAGCGACGGCGGTGCCGAAGTAGTCGCCCGAGGCGGTGGCCGGAGGAAGTAACTTCTGATCATCGGCGATGATCGGGTCGATCGTGATCGGGTACACCGCATTGGTCTGGTCGACGTTGATGGTGACCGTGGTGGTGCCCGCTTCGGTCGTGAGCCATGCGGGGAGCGTTGCGCCGGCGGCGTCGAAGACGTAGAGACCGCGGTACGAGAACACGTTGCCATCGAGGTCGGTGATTGCGGCCGTCGTGGGCGACGTCACGAGGGCAGAGGCAACCTCATTGAAGTTGACGTCGAGGGTGAGGGTTGCCCCCGGCGTGGGTGAGGTGACGGTGAAGCCCTGCTCGATGCCGCCGGGGACGGAGCGGTACCACTCGACGAGGCCGGCCCGCTCGTACACCACTCTGCCGTCGGCTTCATAGAATGCGGGCGCTTGCACGACAACGCCATTGAGGGCAACCGTGCTGAGCCCGAACCGTGCCGCACCCGCTTGTTCGAACGCAACGCCAGCGGGCGTGAGCTTGGCGCCGAACGCGGAATCGGCAACCGCAAGCGACGCGGAAGCGGAGGTGGGTGCCGCCGTGAAGGTCTGGCCAGCCGCGCCAGCGACTGCACCGGAGGACTGCGCCGCAATCTGTTCCTGGATGGAAGTCCATTCGGCGGCCGTGAGTCCTTCAGGAACTTCGCCGGGGGGCACGGTCTGCGATGCGGTGGTTGCCGCGGTGGCCGACTGCGAGGAGTCGCCGACGAAAGAAGAGACCTCCGGCGCGGCGACGGCCATCAGCGCGGCCAGCAGTGAGAGCGCGGTGACGCCCCAGAAGACTTGGCGCAGTGCGCGCACGGTTTTGTCGAGGGACCCACGTGCACCCGCCCAGGGGTGCGCCACCGTGTATGTCATTCTCTTTGCATCCTTTTCGATCCCGCGTGGAGCAAGAAAAGACGACACCGCCCCAGCCGGCAAGACGCCAGCGAACAAAGGACCCTCCGCAATTTCCTGATCCGCACATCAGGTGCGACCTACGGTAGTTACCTTTTCTGTGAGAATCCAGGCCTGCGGGCGGTGTCGTCGCCACGTTCGACCGTGCTCTAGCGTCGGTCGTCATGCCTACGCCACCAAAAGCGATGTCCCGATTCGAGTCGGCGTGCCAACTCGACGAGGTCAGCCCCGGCGTCTTTGCGCGTGATATCGACCAATCGTGGTACGGCTGGAACGGACAGTTCGGCGGCTATGTGATGGCGCTCGTGCTCGAGGCATCTCGTATGCATCTGACGGCGAATGTCGCACCGACCCCAGCACCGCAACGGGAACGGGTACTCAGCGCCCACTTTCTCCGACGCTTTCCCGAAGGCCGTTTCCGGGCGGAGGTCCACACCGAACGGGCCGGGCGAACCGTCACCAATTTGTCGTTTCGCCTGTATGTCGATGACCGGTTGTGCGGCTTCGGCGCGGCGCTTTTCGGTTCGGATCGCCATGCCGAGGCATTCCAAGCCGCCGAGCCGCCTGACCTGACGCTGCCGGCTGAGGACGAGGTGCCGCAGCCGTCGCCGATTCCGGCAACCGCCTTGACCCAGGTGCATATCTGGCCCCGTCACGAGGGCACATTGATGAGCGGCACGCCGATCACCGAGTCGGGTGGCTGGATGGCCCTCAAGGAGCCCGGCGGAGCCGACGAGCGGTTTCTCTTCACGCCGGCCGATGGCTACGTGCCGATGGCCTACATCCGTTTCGCCAAACCGGCCATCGGCGGCACGCTCGAGCTGACCGCACATTTCCGGGAGCCGGTGCCCCGGTCGATCGTCGATGGCGAGGAGCCGGTCTACGTGCGGCTCCGCACCGCCCGGGCGGCGCTGGGTTACATCGACGAGGACGCCGAGCTGTGGAGTGCCGACGGGCGACTACTGATGCAGACCCGCCAGGTCCGCTATTCCGACATCATCGAAGGCGAGACGCTCGAACGACTTCGGGGCGAGCTGCGCCCGAAATCCGACTAGACGTTGCGGGTTTCGCAGAAGATGGTGGCGTCTTCTGCGCCCCCGTTGATGTTCTCCGCTATTACGCAGTAGCCGTGTTCGCCGGGGGGCAGCTCGAACTCGAACTCGAACCCGTGGAGAACACCGTTGCGGTAGGTCGGCGCCAGATCGGCCCGGCGATCGTCGGCCAGCCGTGACTGCACTTCGGCGAGGTCGACGTACAGGGTGACCTTCACGGGAGCTCGGGAATCGCCGTCCATCGCCCAACCTCGCAGTCGTACGACTCTGGTCGTGGGCGAGAAGTTGGCGTCGTCGACCGCTCCGAATGGCGGCGCGTCGACCGGCAGTTCGATGAGCGCTGGCGGCAACACCGCGTTTGTGGGTGCCGCGCTGGTGGGTACCGCGCTGGTGGGTACCGGTTTGGTGGGTGGTGTCGCTGTGGACGCAACGCCGACCGAGGTCGTCGGCGGTGCAATCGTCGAGGGATTGGTGATGATCGGCTCGGTCGTCGGCGTTGTTGATGCAACCGACGCCAGCGGCGCGGTCGTGGTCGTCGCAGTGGTGCTGACGTCTTGGTCGCCCCGCGTCAGGAGATAGCCGACGATGGCCGCCAGTCCGACGAGTCCGATCACGGCGACGATGATCTTCGGGCGGTTGTTCGAGCCGGTTGCGGTGGCCGAGGGTTGGTCCTTCTTCTCCCAAAAATCGTCCTGGCGTTGCTCGAACGCGACGGTGGGCTCTTCGATGAGGTTGGCATCGTCAGCGGCCTTGGTGCGGACGTCCTCGGTCCATGCAGCGCCGTCCCACCGTCGTTCGCTCCACGGATCCTTGGGATCGGGGTACCAACCGGCCGGCGGTTGGGCGTCGCTCATCGAATCGTCCAAAGGGGAAGCACAACCCTTCACGTTAGGCGTGGCCGGGGTTCACACCAAGGATCGGGCCGTGAATGGGACAAATGGCCTACGAGCG
>CBESNZ010000264.1:0-4978 GCA_965531045.1 uncultured Acidimicrobiales bacterium | reverse complement strand
AAGTCGGTGACGATGACGCCTTGCGAGGTGAAGTGCTCGGTGTCGTGGGCGATGGCTGCGACGTCCTCGTGGCGCGTCGGCAACCAGGTGCCTCCGAACCGCTCGGAGTGCGCGACGGGGCATTCGCCCCGCAGGTCATCCCAGATTTCGGGGGCCGAGGCCGCGTAGTCGGGGTGGGTGTGGTCGAAGTCGGTGGTCCAGTCGGCGACCGGTGGTCGCGTGTTCTCCGGATGGGCCGATTCTGTAGGCGCGGTGTCAGTCAAGGGGTCCCTCCGGGGCAGAGCATTCCGCATCCATCGGCGCACCACAAGGACTTGTGACCGATCGCACCTGCCGCGTACCGTGAAAGGTGGGGGTCCAGATGTTGCACAAGCGTGCGTTCGGCCTGATTGTCGTGGTCGTTGCGATGCTGGCATCGGCATGTGTTTGGCCGGTCCCGCTTCCCGGCGATCCGGTGCCAGGCATCCAAGCCGACCTCACGTACTCGGCAGCCGACGGCACCCTTACGGTGTCGGCCGCGGCTTCCAACATCGTCCCAGTGAAGGCCATCGTGTGGCCGGCCGGTTTCGCTGGCCCGGCAACCACCTTCGACGACGCCTCCTTGTTTGCTTTCCCCGCGCCTTGGGATTTGGTCGTCGACGTCGGTGGCCTCGCTTCCGGTATGCACGAGGCCCGGGTGATGCTGACCGACAACGCCACCTACGTCACGTTGCCGTTCCCCTTCGAGATTACCGGCTGCAACGGCAGCGTCTCGCTCTGCCAGCGGTCCTATGCCGATGTGGCGTACGCGACCGCCCACAACGCCATGTCCAGCGCGACCGACGGCTGGATCGGCCCGAATCAACAATGGGATGTACCCGCCCAGCTCACCGCCGGCGTGCGGGCGTTGATGCTCGACACCTACCGGGCCGGCGACCTGAACGCCTTCGGCAACCCGGAGGTTCCCGGGGTCGACCCGGACACCGGCTACCTCTGTCACGCATTGTGCGTGCTGGGTTCCCAACCGCTGGCCGACGGCCTGGGCGAGATCGCCGATTTCCTCGATGCGAACCCCGGCGAAGTGGTCTCGATCATCATCGAAACCTATTTGGACAACGGGCTGACCCACGCCGGGTTCGAGACCGCCGGACTCCTCGATGATGTCTACGTGCACCTCGGCGCGACGCCTTGGCCCACGCTCGGCGAGTTGGTCGATGCCGGTACGCGTCTCGTCGTGTTCCAGGACCGGTCGACGGACGCGACGTATCCGTATCTGCACAACATTTGGCAGCACGCGTTCGAAACCCACTTCACCAATGCGGTGCCCGCCGACTTCTCCTGCGATCCGAATCGCGGCAACATCGGCAACGAGCTGTTCATTCTGAATCACTTCCTCACCGAGGTTTTCGGAAGCCCAACGCTCGCCGCTCAGGTGAACCACAATCCACTGCTCATCGACCGTGCGATCGCGTGCGGAGCGGTCCACAACACGATGGTCAACTTCGTCACGGTGGACTTCGTCGACATAGGGGACACACTCGCTACGGTCGCCATCCTGAACGAGTAGGGCCGGCCACTACGCCTCAGCGGGCGCGCATTTCGGTGCCGGCCCCGGCGGTGATGAACAGCGCGGTGCACGCTTCGCTGACGTCGGCGGTGTGCCATACGCCAGGGGCGTTGATGATCGCCTCTCCCGGCGACAGCGTGACCGAGCCTGCGGTGCCGTCGGGGTGTTCTTGATGGAGGGTGATGGCGCCGGTCAGGCACGCCACCAACTCGTCGCCTCGGGGATGCATCTCCCACGTATCCCAGCTCTCGCTGAACGTGTGAAGCGACACCAGCCGCCCTTCGGGGCCGTCGTCACCATGGGCCTCGCCGTAGGCCTGGTACCAGTCGGGCGTACCGGTGTGCGTCGGCAACTCGTGCACCTTGGCGCCGGCGCCGAGATGCACCGGGTTGGTCGAGAGGTTGAACGGAGCATTTGCCATGCTCCACTCTCCCCCGCGACCAAACCCGGCGCAACCGTTCACCGTGTGCCTTCGCGAAACGTACTGCTACGAGGCCTTACTGCGAGGCGGACAGCACCCAGTCGGCGTTGGGAATGATGCACGTGCCGTTGTCGTCGAAGGCTGCAAACCCGTCGGCACAGGGGTAGGACCACGTCATCGACTGCAGCGTGTCGAACGCCGTGTACTTGCCAGGCGTCAACGTGGCCACCAAGTTGTTGTTGGTATCGACCGGGCCCAAGTTGTTGAGTGCGGTGAAGACGTCGGCGCGGGTCGGGTTATCACCGGCGTCGTACAGCGCTCGGGCCATCACTCGTACCTGCGAACACACCGTGGCCAACATGCCCTGTGGCGTGTTGCCATCGAGGGCAAAGTAGTCGTACTGCGGGCCACCCTGCGCGGCATAGGTCTCGATGCACAACTCGTTGAGCGGGTTGATCACCGCGCCCTCCAGCTGGAAGTTGCCGGTTGCGGCGCCATCGACGAGATACGCACCGTTGTACAACGCCGCGACTTCTTCGCCACCGAATGCCGAGACCTTGGATGACACGAGGTCACCGGCCTGGGAGTTGAAGTTGGAGTTAAAGAACTGCACCTCGCCGGGCTGGAACCCTTGCGCCACCATCTCGGTGATGTACGCGGGGAGCGACAAGACGTTGAGCGGAACGAACATGGCGTCGACGCCGGCGTCGAGCATGTCGGTGACCGACGTTTGTGTTCCCTCGGAACACGACGTGCCGCCACCACAGCCGATGACCGACTGCACCGCAATGTCGTACCCGAGCTCTTGGAGCGGCGCGACCAGCCCGTCCTCGATGGCCTCGGGGTTTCCGACGGCATCGGCACTGACGATGCCGATGGTCTTGCCGGCGAGCATGCCATCGGCTTCGGCCTTCAATACGAGGTCGCGAAGGTTCACGTCGTCAGACGGCTGCATCGTGATCAGTCGGCCTTCGCCGCGAGGGTAAAAGTCGGACGGGAACCCGGTCGTCGAAATAAGCGCCGTGTCGCCATCCTCAGCCATGCAGAGGGCGGCGGTGCCGCCAAAGCCCGACGAGTTCATGACGATGACAGCGGCATTGTCCTCGGTGGCTTCGATGCACGTTGCCAGGCGAGCGGCCTCGACATCGGGGTCGAGCGGGTTGAACGAGCTCTCCGTCAGCACGAGCTGACGACCACGAATACCGCCGCAGTTCTCGTTGATTTCGCGGACCAGGAACTGGAACATCTCGTCGGGATCGCCGACGTCGAGCGCGAAACCGATGTCGACGAGGTTCTCGAGCTCTTGGCGAACGTGATGGATCTCGATCGTGTCGGCGGTAATGCCGCGATCGGTGTCCTGTCGATCGGCGGCCGGTTCGTGCGGATCGCAGAATGTGTCGAGACCGTTGAACGGATGACTCCGGTCGATCGTGGCTTGGAAGTCGGCGAAGATGCCGCCACGTGGATCGTCGTAGGTTGCGGCATCGCCGCCACCGCCGTCGGTACCGACGGTCGTGTCCGTGCCGTCACCGGTCGTGGGTGGGTCGGTCTCTTCGGGCGGATCGGTCGCGTCGGTCGAGCCGGCGGTGGTTGTTGCGCCGGTGTCGGCGTCGTCGGAGGCCTCACCGCCGCACGCGACGGCCAACAGTGCAAACACCGCCAACAGAGCTGCGAGCAGCATTCGGGTACGTCGAGACTTCATGGGGACTTCCTTGGAGGTTTGTGGTGGGAGAATTCGAACGTGACCCTAGTCATGAAACTCCCGAGGGTGAGCAATCCGACCATTTACAGCGTTGGCCCCCAGTCGGCGTTGGGAACAACACAGGTGCCGCTGTCGTCGAAGGGCTCGATGCCCTCGCAGGGGTAGCTCCACGTCATGGACTGCACAATGTCAGCGCTGGTGTATTTGCCAGGCAGGAAGGTGGCCGGCAAGTTGTTGTTGCTGTCGATAGGTCCGAGGTTGGTCAACGCGTCGCGGATGCTGTCGCGCGTCGGGTTGTCGCCTGCGTCGTACAGCGCACGGGCCATGACACGGACCTCGGAGCAGACCACGGCCAGCATGCCCTGCGGCGTGTTGCCATCGAGCGCGAAGTAGTCGAACCGTGGTCCTCCCTGGCTGGCGTACGTCTCGACGCACAGCTCATTGAACGGCGGAAGCTCTGCGCCAGGAAGCTGAAAGTTCCCGGTGGCGGCCGAGTCGACCAGGTAGGTCCCGTCATACAAGTCGCCCACCTCTGCGCCACCGAAGGCCGCCACCTTCGACGACACGAGATCGCCGGCCTGGGAGTTGAAATTGGAGTTCAAGAACTGCACCTCACCCGGCTGGAAACCTTGCGCGACCATCTCGGTGACATATGCCGGCAGCGACAGCACATTCAGCGGCACGAACATGGCATCGACGCCGGCATCGAGCATGTCGGTCACCGAAGATTGGGTCCCCTCCGAACACGCACTGCCGCCGCCGCAACCGATCGTCGAGCGAACCGCAACCTCGTAACCGAGTTCGTCCAGGGTTGCGAGCAGGCCGGCCTCGACAGCCTCGGGTGCACCCACGCCATCGGAGTGCACGACCCCGATGGTCCTACCTTCGAGCATGCCGTCGGCGTCGGCCTTCAGCACCAGCTGCCGGAGGCTCTGATCGCTCGAGAAGTCGAGCGTCACCAGTCGGCCCGCACTCCGCTCGTAGAAGTCGTCGGGGAACCCGGTGGTGGTGAGAAATGCAGTGTCGGCGTCTTCGGCCATGCACAGCGCTCCGGTGCCGCCGAAGCCAGACGAATTCATGACGAATACCGCCGCGTTGTCCTCGGTGGCCTCGATGCACGTCGCCAGTTGGGCTGCCTCGACGTCGGAGTCGAGTGGGTTGAACGAGCTTTCGTTCAACACCAACTCGCGACCACGGATGCCACCGCAATTCTCGTTGATCTCGCGCACGAGGAATCGAAACATCTCATCGGGGTCGCCGACGTCGAGCGCGAAACCGATGTCGACGAGGTTCTCGAGCTCTTGGCGAA
>CBESNZ010000263.1:0-4990 GCA_965531045.1 uncultured Acidimicrobiales bacterium | reverse complement strand
CCGCTGGTGGCCATGAACACGATCCTGGCCGACTCGCTGAACTGGATCGCCGATTGGCTCGAGGTGCTGCTGCCCGGCGAGGATGCGACCGAGCGCGAGCGCATCGTTGCGGTGGCCAAGGTACTCAAGGAGATCATGGACGACCATGGCGCGGTCATCTTCGGTGGCGATGGGTACTCCAGCGAATGGCACCGTGAGGCCGTCGAGGAGCGTGGGCTGGCCAACATCCCCACCACCGCCGACGCCCTTGGTGCCTTCCTCGACCCGGCGGTGATCGATCTGTTCGAACGGGCCGAAGTGCTGAGCCCGATCGAGTTGCAGAGTCGCTACGACGTGTATGCCGAGCAGTACATCCTGTCGATCGGCGTCGAGGCGAAACTCACCGTCGAGATGGCGAAGACCATCGTATACCCGGCCGCCATGGCCTACCTGTCCGAGCTCACCGCCACGGCGAAGCAGGCTGCCGACCTCGGTGTCGAGCTCGGCACCGCCCAAATCAAGGTGATCGGCGAAAACGCCACGGCTTTGCTCAGCGCTGCAAACACGCTGCACGAAGCGTTGGACGAGGACGACTTCGCCACAACCGAGGCGCACATGCAGTACTGCGCCGGCACGCTGCGTGACCTCATGGAGGACGTGCGGACCCACTCGGACGCCTTGGAGGTCGAGGTAGCCGACGACCTGTGGCCGCTGCCCAAATATCGCGAGATGCTGTTCATCCGATAGCCGGGGGCGGGTAGCTCCGGGTTTTCGGCGCACGCGAACCGCCGACCGTCTACCATCGAAAAAGGCGATGGTAGTAGCGGAGCGGGGGAACACAAGAATGAACATCTATCGGTCCGTGGTTGCGGTGGCGTTGATGGCGGCCATGCTGGCACCGGTTGGGGAAGCGGGAGCGCAGCTTCAGGACCAAGCCGAGGGCGCGTCCGACGAGAAGGCGTCGGGGTCGTTTCCGAACGCCAACACGTTCCTGTTGCACTCCCAACCCACATCGAAGCGGGTCATCTACCTCGACTTCGACGGCTACGAACTGCCCGCCGGTACGAACTGGCTGAGTGGCGCGGCTTATAGCGCTGCGCCATGGGACGTCGACGGCAACCCGGCATCGCTCAGCCAACTCGAGCACGACACCATCCAAGGTGTCTGGCAGCGGGTTGCCGAAGATTTTGCTCCGTTCGACGTCGACGTGACGACCGAAGATCCCGGGTACACCGCCATCAACCGGCAGAATGTGTTGAACGTTACGTACGGCACGCGGGTTGTCATCACCGACAGTCCCAACGTCGATTTCTGCGTTGCGCCGTGTCGCGTCGCGGCGTTCACGGGCGTCTTCGATGCGATTGGAGCGAGCCACGACGCCAATCAACCAGCCTGGGTGTTGCCCGACCTCGCCGGCGACAGCGCAAAGGCGCTGGGCGAAGCAATATCGCAGGCAGCGGGCACGACGCTGGGTCTTTCGTTCGATGGGTTCACCGGTGGCGAGGCCGAATACTCGGGCCACGATCCGTGGGCCCCGATCATGGGTGATGGGTCGCAACAACCGATCACCCAATGGAGCAAGGGCGAGTACAGCGGCGCCGACAACACCGAAGACGACCTTGCGGTCATGGCGGCCAACGGCGTGGTGTTGCTTCCCGATGACGTCGGTGGCGCGCTGCCAGCGGCCGCAGACCTGGTCCCCGGGGCCACCAGCCTGATCGGAGGGCAGCCCAGTGGCGACTCCGACGCCTGGCGCTATGTCGCCCAGTGTTCGGGCAGCTTCACGTTCGACGTGCAGCCCGCCCCGGTGAGCCCGAACCTGAATGTGCGGGTCCAACTCCACGACAGCGCCGGTCTGCTACAGGACGTCACGACGCCGGTTGTTCGCGTCGATGACGACCTCGCGACCGGCCTTGGGGCGACCATCACCGAAACGCTCGCCGAGGGTATGGCCTACAGCGTCGTCGTACTTCCCGAGGCCTTGGCCACACCCGCCACCGGCTTTTCGAACTACGCGAACATGGGCAACTACCAGATCGACGTGCATGAACCCGCCGGTTGCTGTCCGACCAACGACACCTACGGTTCGGCGTTCGACCTCGGCACCGTCGGCGCGAGCGCCGTGGCCGCGTCGGGCTCTATCACTTGCGCAACGGGGGAAGTGGGCGAGATTGGCAGCGGCGCGATCAATTCGATCTGGTACCGGTTCACCGCAGCCGTCACCGGTTCGGCCACGATCTCCACGTGCACCGGCGATACCGATTTCGACAGCTTCGTTGCCGTCTTCGATGACGCTGTCGACGTCGCATCGGCTACTCGCCTCAAGTTCGAAGACGATCCCTTCAAGCAGACCGAAGACCGGTGCAGTGTGAGCGTCGAATTCGGTCAGGTCACCCTGCCCGTCGTCTCGGGGACGTCGTACAAGATCCAGATCGAGGGGTTCCTGGGCGAGACCGGGCGGTTCGGGCTGACCGTGCAGCAGCACTGGTGTGACGGGATTGCCGCAACCCAGGTCGGCTCGATCGGCGTGGACGAATGGACCGCCTTGCCCGCCGACGCCGTTGTGGTGTCGCTCGGCGGCAACGACTCGCTGCATGCGACCGGTGGAGCCAACACGTTGTGCGGAGGCGAAGGCGACGATGTCATCAACGGTGCTGCCGGAGCCGACCGCATACTCGGCGGTCCCGGCGCCGACGACGTGCGCAGCTTTGGTGGCAACGACTCGGTCGACGGAGGCGCCGATGACGATGTCATTCGGAGCGGTTCAGGCGGCGACGTCGTCGAGGCGGGCGACGGCGACGACGTCGTCATCGCCGGAGCGGGCGCCGACACGGTGTCGGGCGGCGCCGGAGTCGATTCGCTCAACGGCGGGGCCGGGCCGGATCACGTCGATGGATCGGGCGGCGACGACGTGGTGCGGGGCCAAGGCGACGTCGACACGATCGACGGTGGGTCGGGCAGCGATGTGCTCCGTGGGCACGCTGGTAATGATGTGCTGCGCGGCGGTCCGGGGCACGACACACTGCTCGCTGCGGCCGGAGACGACGATCTCTTCGGCGACGGTGGCGACGACACGCTGTGGGCCGGTCTCGGGGCCGACGATCTCGACGGCGGCGATGGGCTCAACGATTTCTGCCACGGGGGATCCGACAACGACGTCGACACCGACGTGCGCTGCGAGGTTCGCAACAAGTTGCCGTAGCGATCAGTGCCGCAGGAGTTCGTGCGCGACGTCGATCATTTCGGACTTGTCGGCCAACCGCACTACCTCGGGCAACTCGCCGAGCAGTGCGACGGCGCGCTCTTGAAGCGCTTGCGGTACAGCGATCAGTAAGGGGATCGAATAGGTCCGGCACAGCCGAATCACTTCTTGGTAGGTCACCACGTCGTTCGGTCGGAGCTCGGCGGCATAGATCTTGTGGAGCGGGGCGATCAGCAGGTCGTAGCGGTTCTGGTCGTTGATCAGCCGAGCGGTTTGCCCGTGATTGTCCAGGCCATTCGAGACCGGGACGGTGTCGTACCCATCGCAGATGAGCTCGGTCAGGAGTGCTGGCTCGGTGCCGTCGAAATAGCCGACTCTCTTCCTCATCGCTCTTGGTCCTTCTGGTGGGGTCTCAAACGATTCCTTGGGCCAGCATGGCGTCGGCCACTTTGCGGAAACCGGCCACGTTGGCACCGGTGACATAGTCGCCAGGCGCACCGTGCTCCTCGGCGGCCTCCACGCAGCTCTGGTGGATCTTGGTCATGATGTCGCGCAGCGTCGCGTCGACCGTATCGCGAGTCCACGTGCTGAACGTCGCGTTCTGGGCCATCTCCAACCCGCTCGTCGCCACGCCACCGGCGTTGCTGGCCTTGCCAGGCGCGAACAGAATTCCGGCGCCGAGGAAGTGTTGCATAGCGTCGTGGGTCGTCGGCATGTTGGCACCCTCGGCTACCAGGATCACGCCGTTGGCCAAGAGTTGGCGCGCGTCGTCGGCTTCGAGTTCGTTCTGCGTGGCACAGGGGAAAGCCAGCTGGGCGTCGGCGACCGCCCAAGGTCGTCGATCGGCGTAGTACTGCACGTCGAAGCGTTCGGCGTATTCGGCGATTCGGCCCCGGCGTACGTTCTTGAGCTTCTTCACCCACTCGAGCTTCTCTTGATCGATGCCATCGGGGTCGTGGATGAATCCGGACGAGTCCGACATGGTCACGGCTTTGCCGCCGAGTCGATTGATGTTCTCGACTGCGAACTGCGCAACGTTGCCCGATCCCGAGACCAGACACGTCTTTCCGAACACGCTGTCTTCGCGGGTCTTCAGCATTTCGTCGGCGAAGTACACGGTGCCGTAGCCGGTGGACTCGGGTCGGATCAGGCTGCCGCCCCACTCCAAGCCCTTGCCGGTGAGCACGCCGCTGAATTCGTTGGCGAGCTTCTTGTAGGTGCCGAACAGGTAGCCGACCTCCCGGGCGCCTACCCCGATGTCGCCGGCGGGGATATCGGTTCGGGCCCCGATGTGTCGCCAGAGCTCGCTCATGAACGCCTGGCAGAAGCGCATCACTTCGTCATCGGTGCGACCCCGGGGATCGAAGTCGGCGCCACCCTTGCCGCCGCCGAGGGGCAACGTGGTCAGGCTGTTCTTGATGACCTGCTCGAAGGCGAGGAACTTGAGAATTCCGAGGTTGACCGTCGGGTGAAATCGCAATCCGCCCTTGTACGGGCCGATGGCGCTGTTCATCTCGACTCGGAAACCACGGTTGACGTGGATATGACCCGAGTCGTCCTGCCAGGGCACCCGAAACATGATGACGCGTTCTGGTTCGACCATCCGGTCGAGGATTCTGGCGTCGACGTACTCCGGGTGGCGATCCAGCACCGGCCACACGGACGTCGCCACCTCCTCTACCGCCTGATGGAACTCGGCTTCGCCCGGGCTGCGCGTCGCAACCCGTTGCATGAAATCTGCGACCGTCTCGTTCACCCGGGACCTCCGGTACGAACGTTGCCACGAATCGCCATCGATCGCCCAGTGGC
>CBESNZ010000262.1:0-5019 GCA_965531045.1 uncultured Acidimicrobiales bacterium | reverse complement strand
TCCCGTCACCTGGTGCTACACGGTGACGAACATCGGATCGATCGCCGTGACCGACGCAACGGTCACCGATACCAGCGTCGACATCACCTTCATCTCGTTCGAAGAGCTCCAACCCGGTGAATCGGAGACGTTCTTCCACAACACGACAGCCAGGGCGGGTCTCACCAGCTCGGGCACGGTTACGGTGCAGTCGGCCAGCGGGACGGCTTCCGCGAGTGGCACGGCGACCATCACCGCTCCCCCGCCGCCGACCACCTCGACGACAACAGCTCCCACCACGACCGCCGCGCCAGCAACAGCTGCACCGTCAACGACGACCACCGCCGCGCCCACCACGACCGTCGCGCCGGCGACAGCCGCACCGTCAACCACCGTCCCGTCAACCACGGTCCCGATCACTACCGTCCCGTCAACGACCGATGCTGATGCCACGCTCGACCCGGCGCCAGCGGCCATCGCGTTTGCGGATGAGCCGCCCAGTTCGAACGTCTGGGCGTACCTGATCGGCGGCGGCCTCACCGCCATTGGCCTTTCGTTGATGTTCATCGGCGCCAAGCGCGACCACTTCATCTAGCCGCACGTCATCTCGCGGCACACAGCAGAGAATCTGGCTAGCTCGGTTGCTTCCACTCGTACGTCTTCGGCGGCCCGGCCATCGAGCCGCCGTCGATGATGAACTCCGAACCCGTGGAGAACGAGCTGTCGTCCGAGGCCAGAAACAGCACCAACCTTGCGACTTCGTCGGCCTCGCCGGCGCGTTGCAGGGGCAGACGACCGAACCTATTCTCTGCGTCGCGCCCATCCTTGGGCAACGGAAGCATGTCGGTGTAGATCGGCCCGGGGTGCACCGAGTTGACCCGAATGCCGTAGGCGCCGAACTCGGTCGCCGCCACCTTGCTCAGACCCCGCAGGGCCCACTTCGAGGCGCCGTAGGCGCCATGGTACGGAATGCCCTGCAGGCCCGCCGTCGACGACACGTTGATGATCGAACCACCTCCACCCGAACGCATGGGGGACAGCACCGATTGCATGCCGAGGAAGGCGCCCACCACGTTGACGTCCAACATCGCCCGCAGGTCGTCAGCGGTTTCGTGTTCGATCGGTCGCACCCAGTGGCGCGCTGCGTTGTTCACCAGCACGTCGACCGATCCCCACGACATCGCCTGTTCGATCGCCGCATCCCAATCGCCTTGTGCCGTGATGTCCATACGCAGCCCATGAGCGGAGTCACCCAACGCCTCGGCCGTCGCCAACACCTCGTCCTCGAGCACGTCGCCGAGAACAACCTTCGCCCCGTGCTCGACGAACATCGCCGCCTCGGCCGCACCTTGGCCGCGAGCGGCGCCGGTGATGATTGCTACTTTGCCATCGAGTCGCATGCGCCCGTGCTAGCAGACCGCCCGCCCGTCCAGCCACCGCAGCCCAACGCACGCCCTGCTTCCCGGGGGTGGGGGGCCGGAGAAGTCATGCAACAATCGGAGGCGATGTTTGCTCCACGAGAACCATCACGTACCGAGTTGCGTGCGATCAACGACACGCACGTGCGCTTGTGGGAGTGGGGCGACCCGGCGGCCGTCCCCGTCATCTGCATACACGGGGCATTCGACCACGGCCGCATGTGGGATGGCTTCGCTCCAGCGATAGCCGATCTGGGTTATCGCGTGGTCGCGATCGACCTGCGCGGCCATGGGGACAGTGGTCGCTTGCACAGCGGCATGAGCTTCGAGGACTCGGCCCTCGATGTTGCCGTCCTGGCGCAGCACCTGTGCAACGGAGCCGGTGGTGTCACGTACGACCGGGTTGGCCTCATCGGCCACTCGATGGGGTCCTCGGTCGCGTTCACGGCCGCCGGCGCCTTCCCTGAGCTCGTCGAGTGGATCGTCAGCCTCGACGGCCTCGGACCACCGAAGGCGGCGTTCGCGGCACCCCTGATCGACGAGGTCGCGCGCGAGGGCTTCGCACATGCGATTCGCACCTTCGGTCGCCCGCCACGGGTGTTCGCCACCAAGGCGGCGATGGCCGAGCAACGCGGCGCCATCAACACCCGATTGCCTCAGCCGTGGCTCCACCATCTGGTCGAGCACGGATCCGTTGCCGTCGATGGCGGATGGATCTGGAAATGGGACCCAGCCTTCAATACCAACATCCCCAGCGGCTTCCGGGAGTCCACGGTCTTGGCCGAATTCGAACGGGTGCAAGCTCCGACGTTGGTCCTGACCGGCGCCGCAGACGACATGTGGAGCGAGATGTCAGCTGCGGAGGTCGCCAGTCGGGTCGCCCTCATCGACGATGCACAGCACGGCGCGATCGACGACGCCGGGCACTACTTGCACCTCGAACAACCCGCCGAGGTGTTCAATGCTGTCTCCAGATTTCTGGATGGCCGTCGAAAGCAGGCCCGATGAGATTGTTGGTCTTCCCCGACTACGACGCGGACACGGCGATGTGGTTGGCCGCGTTGCGGCGACTCGACGAAACGGCCGACATCACGGTGGCCGAACACGGCGAGGGCACCGCAAGCCCGAACACGCTCGACCCCGCGTTCTCACTCGCCCGACGCCTCGTGGCTGAGCCCGACGCCCACTACGACGCCGTGGTCGGGATCGGCAGCGGCGGCTGGTCGGCCCACATCCTCGCGCTCGCCGGGCGCGCAGACCGCCTGTACGTCATCGATGGCCTGAGCGGGCCGTTCCTGGCGGCCGATGATCGGGCCGCGGCTCGATCAGCTCACCTACGCGCTCGGCTGTTCGACAACCCGACCCAGCCGCCGCGCCCACACCACGACCTCGCCGTGGCCGAAGACGCGGCCGCGGCGATGCCGGTACCCACGACGATCGTCGAAACGCCCCTGTCACCACTCGAACGACACGAGGTCGAGGCACTTGCGGCCCGGTACCAAAACGGAGCAACCGTCACCGAGGCAGCCGACCACACCCCCGCCGCCGTGGGGCGGGCACTCGGCCTCACAGAAGCGCATGATCCACACCCACCGACCAGAGGTTGAAACGATGGCGACCAAAAAGCAGGCACCAGAGCATAAGCAGTTCCCGGATATCAGTCCGACGGCATGGGAGCATCCGGCCGACCGGGCGGCGCTGAATGCACTGCGCCGAATCCCGGGCTTCGACATCGTCCTGCGCAAACTGGTCGGTCTCTTCGGCGAGAAGTCGATACGGCTGTCCTTCAAAGCCAACGCCGTGCGCGTGAGCGCCACCCAGTACCCCTGGATCCACGAGGCGCTCTTGCGGGTGTGTGAAACCCTCGACGTCGAACGGCCTCCCGAGCTGTACGTCTCCCAGACCCCACTGGTCAACGCGGGTGCCGTCGGGTTCGACGAGCCCTTCATCATCTTGAACTCCTCCACGATCGAGGTTCTCGACCGGGCGCACGTCGAGGCGGTCATCGGACATGAAGTGGGCCACATCCTCAGCGAACACGCGGTGTACCGCACGATGCTGATGCTGATCACCAACCAGGCGCTGCGTCGCTACCCGATCGCCGGGGTCGCCATCACGCCGATTCGCCTCGCGTTGCTGGAGTGGTCCCGAAAGGCCGAACTTTCGTGTGACCGCGCCGGCCTCCTCGCCGTGCAGGACCCACGTATCAGCATGGGCGCGCTCATGCGTATCGCCGGCGGCGCCCGCGGCGAAGAGCTCAACCTCGACGAGTTCATCGCACAAGCCGAGGAGTACCGCAACGACGGCGACGCCATCGACGGCATGTACAAGGTGTTGGCGGCACTCGGTACCACGCATCCCTTTGCCGTCGCTCGTGTGGCCGAGCTGCAGCAATGGGTCGAGTCAGGTGAGTACGACGCGATTCTGTCCGGCGAATACCGCACGCGGCGCGACGATGCCGAAACGGCATACCACGAAGACATCGGCGACGCCGCCGGCGGCTACAGCGCCGCAGCCCGCGGGCTCGTCGACGAGGTCGGGAGCCGGGTTGGGTCGGTGGCGAGCAAGGTCGGCGACGCCTGGAAACGCGCCGGCCAGTAGTCAGAACAGCTGCTGGGCAAAGAACTGCGGTCGGGAACGGGTCCGTTCGTTCACCCGCGCCAGCGATTCGACCGCATCGATGTCGATGTGGCAACCCTGCACGTGGAGCGGGTCGCTTCGAGGGTTTCCCGCGCGACCGTGCAACACCCGTCGCGTGTCGAACATCATCACGTCGCCGAGCCCAAATGGCAGCTCCAGGATATTCGCAGGCTCGTTGGCGATGGCACGGAGCCGCCGGTACGCGGCGTAAAAGCGCCGCGCAGCCGCCCCGGAGATTTGCGGCGCCTCCATGTGCTGATGATCCAGATGGACGGCGCGAACCACCTTCGCGCTGTCGGTTTCGAGAATGCACTGTCGCGCTCGAAGGTCGGTGTCAGCCGACGAATGACGAAACTCGACCGGCGTTTGGACCAAGCACGAAAACGCGTCCGGATCGATCGACCGAAGCTGCTCGGCGGCCGCAAAGCCGTCGACGAAGCGGGCCACGCCGCCCACCGGCGCGGGCCGGAGGCAGTGCAGGATCTGCACCGACGGCTTCGGGTCCCGATACGGAGCGTCGGTGTGCAGTGAGGGGCTCCTCGTGGTGCACCCCACGTCGGCGGCGCTCGTCGATGTACGGAGATCGAAGATCTCCCCGTCGCTGCTTTCCCGCACGAAACCGAGTGCGTGGGCCAGTTTCAGGACGGCCCGATCAACCGGTTCGAGCTGCGTGCCAACTGCGATGCCGTATCGGATGAGGTCGGTGGCGAGTTCGTGTACCCGCTGCGCCACCGGGACGACTCGAGATGCATCGACCAGCTCGTCTCGATGGAGGCCGGTCCACGTGCAGCGGATCGGGCCGGCCGGGGCCTCCAGACGTCGCACGGTGGTACCCCGAACACGGACCCGATGCGCTTCGGTCGATCGTTCGAGATCGATCACCAGACCATCGTCGACCACGACAGCGTGCACGACCTCCCAGCCGCCCAATTCCGACACGTCATGAAGATGCTGGCCCGTCTTCGGATCACGACAGGCCGAG
>CBESNZ010000261.1:0-5043 GCA_965531045.1 uncultured Acidimicrobiales bacterium | reverse complement strand
AGCGCTCACGGCCCCCCGTTCCCCAACCACGGGCTGCCGTTTGGCTTGTGGGTTCATGGGTCGGTCTCGTCGGGGTCCATCTGGTCGAGAACATCGGCGATCGCAGATCGTGTTCGTCCGACATGGGCGACCATCAGTGTCGCCGCCGTCTCGGAATCGTTCGATTTCAGCGCCTTGAACAGCTCTCGGTGTTCATTCGCCGACCCGGGTGAGCGAGCCTGGGTGACCGAGGAGAAGTACCATTGCACCCGTCGACCGGTCATGTCGAGGTGTTTGGCGAGCACTTGATTGCCGGACGCCTCCGCGATGATCCGGTGAAATTCTCGGTTCAGTTGGGGTACCTCAGGTGCGTCGGAATCGATCGCCAGTTCGTAAAGGGCTTGGTTGGCCTCGAGCTGGGCGAGGTGACCGGCGGTGCGGCGTATCGCTGCGAGCCGGGCGGCCTCGGCTTCGAGCAGCGTGCGGACCTCGAACAGTTCGCCGAGCTCGGTGCGACTCCAGCGCCGCACGTACACCCCGTGCCGGGGTCGGATCTCAACCCATCCATTGGCGTCGAGAGCTCGCAACGATTCGCGTACCGGAATGCGGCTCACTCCGAAGTCGTTGGCGAGCTCTTCGGCGATGAGTCGCTGACCGGGGCGAAAATACCCGTCGATGATCGCTTGTTCCAAGCGCTGGTCGATTTCGGCCGACAGCGTCGTCGAGGAGAGCTTCATGGACACGTTCTCCATAGTTACACCGGATCGAATCCGGCACTGACCATGCCGTGGAGTGCGCACCCGCGATCGACATCGGCAGGGCCACCGCTGACGCCGAGCCCACCAACCACGACGCCGTCGACTTTCAGCGGCAAACCACCAGCGAACACGATGAACCGACCTCCTGCGCTGAGCGCCAGCCCCCAGTCGCTTTGTCCCGGCTGCGAACACTGGCCCCATTCCTCGGTTGGGGCGCCGCATGCGACCGCGGTGTAGGCCTTGTCCGTGGCGAGGGTGGTTGCGACAAGTTGGGCGCCGTCCATTCGTTGGCTGGCGACGATATTGCCGCCGGGGTCGACCACGACCATGGCCAGCGAGCGGTCTTGGCGTTGGGCTTCGCGGCGTGCACCTTCCAGTACGACGAGCGCGGCGTCGAGGGTGACAGACGGTTGGTCACGTAGAATCTTGGTCGGTTCGGGCATGTGTTCTCCTAGACGGCGGTGTAGCCGCCGTCGACGACGATGGCCTGACCGGTGATGTACCTGGCTGCTGATGAGCAGAGAAACGCGACGACATCGGCGACGTCGTCGGAGCCGGCCTGTCGACGAAGCGGGATCGACGCCTCCAGGTCGGCCTTGGCCTGGCGGGGGTCGGCTTGGAACGACCAGAACGGGTCGTTGAACGGCGTGTCGACCCATCCCGGACAGACCGCGTTGACTCGGATTCCCGATGGTGAGAGTTCGTCGGCCAGCGCTCGCACCAGGTTCACGAGTCCGGCCTTCGACGCGTGGTACGCCGGCATCCCTGCATGACCTCGGAACGCGCCCGTCGAGGCGGTGAACAGGAGCGACGGTAGTTCCGAGCGGTGCAGGTGGGGCTCAGCAGCTTGTGCCAAGAGGAATGGGGCGCGGAGGTTCACCGCCAGCGAGTGGTCCCATGCATCGACCGTCCATTCGCTCAGGGCCGCCGAGTGCAGCACCCCGGCGTTGGCGAAGACCACGTCGACGCCCCCCATGGCGTCAACGGCAGCGTCGACGGTCTGGCGCGGGCTATCTGGTTCGGCCATGTCGCAGGTGAGGGCGTACCCCTTCCCGAGAAGCGGTTCAGCCGCCACCGAGCGGGCGCGCGCCGCGTCGAGATCGGCGACCACGACGGAGTCACCGTTGGCTCGGAGCGTTCGGACGGACGCCGCTCCGATCCCGCTCGCGCCGCCCACCACGAGCACTCGGGCCATCAGCTGGTCTCGATCCAGGCGATCACCGTGCCGACGTCGACGGTTTCGCCTTCTCCCACCACGATCTCGACCAGCGTTCCGCTCTCGGGGGCAGGAAGATCTGTCTCCACCTTCTCCGTTTCCACGACCGCGATCGGGTCTCCCTCCTGGATCGCAGCTCCGGGGATCACCGACCATTTGGCGATGGTTCCCTCTTGCATGGTCATTCCCCACTTGGGGAGCAGTACTTCGACGCGCATTCTTTGACCTCTTTGGCTTGACAGGTTACTATATACAGTATTACCTAATCGAACCTGGTTGGGCAAGCGAACCAAGCTGGGCAAATTCGCGCCATGTGCCCGCATCGCCGGAGATCGGCTTGAAAGGAACCAAATGTCATCTCAGGGGTTGAGCGAGGAGCAAATGATCGACGGGCTCCGCACGATGGTGCGTATACGCACCTTCGAAGAGCGCTGCCGACGGCTGTTCAATCAGGGTAAGTTGCCCGGTTTCGTGCACCTCTACGTTGGCCAAGAGGCCGTCGCTACGGGGGTGTGCATGGCGTTGCGGCTCGAGGACCAGATCACCTCCAACCATCGCGGACATGGACACGTGATCGCCAAGGGTGCCGACGTGAAGCGAATGTTTGCCGAGTTGCTCGGCCGGTCCGACGGCTACTGCCGCGGCAAGGGCGGGTCGATGCACATCGTCGACTTCGCCTCTGGCATGCTCGGTACGAACGGGATCGTGGGCGCCGGAATTCCGATTGCCACCGGTGCTGCGTTTGCCAACCAACATCTCGGCAACGACAAGGTTGCCGTCTCCTTCTTCGGAGATGGCGCCACGAACCAGGGAGTCTTCTTCGAAGCGCTGAATCTCAGCGCGTTGTGGAAACTGCCGGTCGTATTCCTCGTCGAGAACAACCAGTACACCGAGTGGTCACGCACAGCAGACCTGACCGTGGGTGAGATCACCGACCGCGCCAAACCGTTCGACATACCGAGCGCTCGTGTCGACGGCAACGACCTCGAAGCTGTCCACTCGGCGATGGCCGAGGCTGTGGCCAGAGGTCGGGCCGGTGACGGACCGACGCTGATCGAGTGTGACACGTATCGGTGGTACGGCCACAACGAAGGCGAGGAAGCCTTCGCCGGCGAATATCGATCAAAGGAGGAGATCCAGCAGTGGAAGGACCGTGACCCGCTCGTTCTCCTGTCGGACCGGCTGTCCGAGGCCGGGATACTCGACTCCGACGGATACTCCGCCATGAAGGCCGAGGAACACCAGCTGATCGAGGACGCCTACGAGTTCGCTCTCGCCAGCCCTCCGGCGCCGCCAGAGGAAGCCCTCCAAGGCGTTTTCGCCGACACCACATCGTTCGGGAGCAACTAAATCATGGCAGACACCTATTTTATCCGGGCGATGCGCGACGGCTTGGCCGACGCGATGGCCGAGGATGACCGAGTTGTGCTGTTCGGCGAGGACGCCGACCGCAGCGTGATGGGCTCCACTCGTGGGCTGGCCGAGGAGTTCGGCAAGTCCCGGGTCCGCAACATGCCGCTCAGCGAGGCGACCATGGCCGGTCTCGGCGTCGGCGCCGCCGCCAGCGGAATCAGGCCGGTGATCGACTTGATGGTCAGCTCGTTCTTCTACATCACCATGGACCAACTCGGCAACCAGGCCGCCAAATTGCGCTACATGAGCGGCGGCCAAGTGTCGCTGCCCGTGGTCTACTTCGCCGCCACCGGAGGCGCAGGATCTGCGGCGGCTCAGCACTCCGAGAGCCCACATCCGAGCTTCATCCAACAAGCCGGCCTCAAGGTCGTGCTCCCGTCGAACGCCGCCGACGCCCGCGGCCTGATGCTGTCGGCAGTGCGCGACGACAACCCGGTCATCTATCTCCAAGAGGCGTCGCTCGGCGGGACGAAGGGTCCGGTACCCGACGGCGCCGCAGTACCGTTGTCGACCGCTGCGATTGCACGACCAGGCGCCGACGTCACCGTCGTCGCGGTCGGGCGCACGGTCCGAATGGCAATGAAGGCCGCCGAGCAACTCGAAGCCGAGGGCGTGTCGGTCGAAGTCATCGATCCACGAACGTTGTATCCGTGGGACACCGACACCGTCTTGAACTCGGTCGGTCGGACCGGTCGACTGGTCGCCGTCGACACCGCTCGTCAGTCGTGCGGTTTCGCCGCCGAGGTCGTCGCGACCGTGTGCACTGAAGTTTTCGACTCCTTGCATTCCAGTCCGGTACGGGTGGCCCCTCCGGATGTCCCCATGCCGTTCGCGCCCCAGCTCGAAAACCATGTGACGGTGAACGCCGACAAGATCGCCGCTGCGATCCGGCATACGCTCGACGGGCGACCATGACCGACCCGGGCGCTGCAGGACGGCTCTTGGAGGGTCAGGTTGCGGTGGTCACCGGCGCGGCTGGCGGAATTGGCACCGCGATCGCCCGTCGTTTCGCTCAGCACGGCGCATCGGTTGTCATGGCCGATCTCGACGGCGATCGGGTTACGACCGCTGCCGAACGGCTCGGTGCGGAGACCGGACGGGTCATCATCGGCGACCAACTCGACGTCGGTGACGAAGCCGCCACGGAAGCAGCCTTCGATCGATGGGTCGCGCAGCTCGGCAGGCTCGACACCGTTGTCGCCAACGCCGGGATCTTCTATCTCGCTCCTGCAGTCGAGATCCCGGTGGCGACATGGCGGCGGGTGCTCGACATAAACCTGACCGGAGGATTCCTCACCGCCACGGCCGCGGCACGTCACATGACGTCGCTCGGCAATGGTGGCTCGATCTTGTTCACCTCGTCACTGTTCGGGGTGCGCGGCGGAAGAGAGAACGCTGCCTACTCCGCGTCGAAGTTCGGGCTCATAGGCCTCGGTCAGTGTCTTGCCGCAGAACTCGCGCCCTCGGGCATCAGAGTGAACAGCGTGTGCCCGGGCCAGGTGGAAACCGAGATGATCGATCAACTCGTCGTCGACCGTGCGCGGCTCACCGACAGGACTGCCGACGAGGTGCGCACCGAACTCGTCGAACGGGTTCCGATGGGACGGATGGGAACCACCGACGAGGTCGCGGACATGTTCGTGTTTCTTGCGTCCGGTTTGTCGACGTACGTGACCG
>CBESNZ010000260.1:0-5068 GCA_965531045.1 uncultured Acidimicrobiales bacterium | reverse complement strand
CCAGGGCGGCGATATCGGCGAGGTCGATTTTGCGGTCGGCGATGCCGTCGAACGAGTCGCCGGCGGAGTACACCTCTTCACCGGTGAGTAGTCCAGACTCGGGGTCGATAGGCCACACGATGCCCATACGCGCCTCGCTCAGGTAGTAGGCGTCCTCGTCGTCGACCTCGATACCCATGAACGCCAGCGTCTTGCCGGGGTACGCCATGCGCATCAGGCCCTCGGTGAACACCGCATCGTCGTCGACGATCACGCGATCGCACGTGAGCTCGAGGCGATGCGCTCCGGTCTGGACGACCGTGAGGTCGTAGAACTGGCGCACCGCGTCCTTCGATCCGGTGGGGTTCAGCAGCTCGTTGTCGGTGTTGCCGTGCATCACGTAGCTCGGCGAGTCGCACAGGGTGGCGACGACGCCTTCGATGTCGGCCTGGGCCTCGCGCTGCATGTGTTCGAGCACGAGCTCGAGATTGCGCCGCCGCTTCGGATCGGTCTGGGCCGCCAGCTTTTCCTCGACCAGTTTCCATGTGTTGTTCGGATTGAGCTTCATGGCGCAAGCTTGGCACTCATCGGAGAAGGTGGCACGCTGATCCGATGGGAAAAGGGTACCAAGCTCGTGACCACGAGATCATCGACTACTCGCTGGTGCATCCGCCGGGGTTCCCTCGCGAGCTTCGTGGTCCGCAGTATCCAATGGTCCCGAGCGGCGTGGCCGACGACGCCACCATGCTGTGCTTCATCGGTGCGGCGCAAACCTTCGGCTGCTACGCCGAACGGCCGTTCCCCCAACTGGTCGGCGAACAACTCGGGGTCCGTTGGCAGAACTTCGGCATTTCGGGCGCCGGGCCCGAGTTCTTCCTGAACCGCCCGACCTTCCTCGACGAGGCCAACAAGGCCGATGTGGTGGTCGTGCAGATCATGTCGGGACGCAGCGTCTCCAACAGCACGTTCGATACGATCGGATTGGAGATGTTGGAGAATCGTGCGACCGGCGAAAAGCTGGGCGCGCTGCCATCGTACGAACGTCTCCTCACCACCCTGTCGCCATCAGCGCTCGACGAACTCCTCGTCGAGACCCGTGCGAATTGGGTAGCTGCGTATCGCGCGATCATTGCTGCGATCACCGTGCCGACGGTGCTGTTGTGGATCTCGGAACGGCCCGAGAACTACCGCGCCGACCGGCGAAGCATCGCTGACTTCATGGGCAAATACCCGCAGTTCGTCCAAGGCGACTGGGTCGACGAGATCAAGCCCCTCGCAACTCGCTACGTCAGATCGGTGTCCGATCGGGGCCTGCCCCAAGAACTCATCAGCAGGTTCACCGGGAAGCCTGTTTCCGTCGATGTGCGCAAGGACATGCCCGGATCCACCCGTGCAAAGAATCACTACTATCCGTCGCCGGAGATGCACGCTGACGCAGCGCAACGGTTGGGACCGGTATGCGCCGAATTACTGAAGGCTTGAGGCGCAAGGCGGCCAGCGTCGTGGCGACCAACCCGGGGCAAGCCGAGTACCGATTGCCCCCGAAAATGCGCGACGACCTCATCCTCGCGATGGCGCGCTGCGAACGACCGATCCTTGTGACCGGGCTGCCCCGCTCCGGTACCACGTGGCTGGGCAAGGTTCTGTGCGAAGCACCCGGCGCCGTGTACATGCACGAGCCGTTCAATGGCGGCTCGGGCTGGTCGTCGTTTTTCCCGACGCCGAGCAACTTCCTCTACATCGATGCGCAGAAGCCAAGCCTGTTCGATCTACGAATACGGCGACTCACCGAACTCGCGTTCCCCATCGCGGACAATCCGACCCAGATGGAGCGGTCGGCCTACAACGAAATCGTGCGGGCCGGCCGAGCGACCGACGGGCCTGTTCGTCCGGTCCTGAAAGACCCCATCGCGCTGTTGGCTGCCGAGTGGCTCGCCGTCCGCCACGACTGTGCGGTTGCCATGCTGCTCCGGCATCCCACGCACGTGGCGCAGAGTCTCACGAGACTCGGCTGGGCAAATCGTTGGCTCTTCCTCCGATTCTTCACCCACCAGCCTGACGCGGTCGACCGCTACCTGCGGGCAGACGAGTTCGCCTCGCTTCGGATGAACGAGGACATGCTGCCGGCGGAGCGCGCCACCATCTTCGTGCGGGGTCTCCTCCTCGTGATCCGAACGCTCTTGGAGGACCATCCGGATTGGGCGGTGGTCGACCATGACGATTTGGTCAGCGATCCGTCCGTGGCGTTTCGATCCTTGTTCGATCGATTCGAGCTGACGCATCCCCATGAGACCCTCGCGTCCTTCGACGCCGGTGCGGCCGGCGTTCACGATGGCACGGCTCACCAATCCGATCTTCGGCCCATTCCAACCAACCTGCCGCGCCGGCTTCACGAGTCCGATCCCGATTCGGACTTCGGCGAACTCTGGGACACGTATTTGGCCGACATTTCCGAGGAGCTCGCGGGTTGGGTTCAGTGGAGCCGACCGACCTAGCAAACGACCGGGGTCTGGCCGTCACAGCGGCGTTTGCCGACGGCCATGCCGTGGGCCTGTCAGCCCAGGGCGACAACGGCGACGATGCCGACGACGACCAAGGCGCTTGCCAGATACTCCTGGCGTGTGTGCCGTTCGTGCAGATAGAACGCCGAGATCGCAAACGCGATGACGAGCTCGACTTGGCCCAACGTGCGAACCTTGGCGGCGTTGGCCAGCGTGACGGCCACCGCCCAGGCAGCCGAACCGCACACGCTCAAGAAGCCGACGGTGGCGGCCGTGCGCCAGTTGGCGAACACGCCCCGAAGCGCGGGCCGGTCCATCGCGGCGAGTTGCGTGCCGTTGATCAAGGTCTGCGAGGCGAGCATCACCGTGAGGGTGAGCAGCGCCCGATCCCAGGTCGGCCCGTCCATGCTCACCGATGCGCCGCGAATACCGACCGCCGCCAAACCGAACAACCCGCCGGCCAGCGCGCCCATCCAAGCCGCGGGGTCGCCCGCCTTGCTGGCGATGTCGCCGAGTTTCCCGGGGGCAGCGAGCCATGCCACGCCCGCCATCGTCAACACCGCTCCCAGCCAGCCCAGCGGTTCGAGCGGCTCGCCCAACAGCACGGTGGAGATGATGGCGATCTGGATGATCTCGGTCTTGGCGTACACCGTACCGATCGCGAAGTCGCGCAGGTCGAATGCCCGCAGCAGGGCTTGGGTACCCAGGATCTGGGCGATGCCGCCGCCGATGATGATCGGCCAGAATCGCCAAGGAATCGTTGGCAACCCTCCACGGATGGCGGCGGTCAAGGCCAGGGCTGCTGTTGCCAGTGGCAGCGCGTACACGTAGCGCACGTAACCGGCGGCATTGACCGACAACACCTTGCGCAATCGGTGCTGGCGGGACGTGCGCAAGATCTGCAGCAGCGCCGCGAGCAGCGTGATCGGGATCCACATGGTCCCGCGAGCCTACGGCGGACCAGTCCGGCCGATCAGGCTGGTCGGCAGAGGAACTGGTGTTGCACCTCGGGCACGGGATCGGCGATCTCGCAGATCTCCCAACCGGCGCGCTCGATCAGTTCGATCGCGTGTCGTCGGCTGTAGACGGCTTGTAGCAACGGTTTCGCCGGGATGAAGTCGGTGAAGTCAGCGGGTTCGGCCACGCCCGTGGTCAGAGCGTCGACAAGCACCTCGGCGTCCACATGACGCAGGAAGTTGTCGATCATCCCATGGCCACCCGGGGTCGCCTCGTACAGGAATGCCGTGAAGTAGAGATGGCCGGTGGGTCGAACGACGCGGCGCATGAGTCGAAGCATCACTTCGAAGTCGGGCGGAGCGAGGTGGGTGAAGAGCGAGAACCCGCAGATGAGGTCGAAGCGTTTGTCACCGACACCGAAGTCGGACTCGACGGTCATCGGATCGGCGCTCGGGTTGTACATCTCATTGTGCACATCGAACGCGTGGTACTCGAAACGCGGATCCTGCACAACGGAGCGGAGGTAGTCGAGCATCTCGCCGTAGATGTCGACGCCGGTATAGCTACCGAGCGGCAGGTCATAGGTCAGAAAACACTGGGTGAACTTGACCCCGCAGCCGATGTCGAGGATGTCGTGCTGGCCATGATCCTGGCGGCCGACGGCCTTGGCCATGGTCTCGAGCAACTCGGCGTGCTTGGCAATCGCACGATCTTCGTCTCGGACATGCCCACGACGAAGATGGTCGGGGACGGTGGGAAAAATGTCCGGGTCAACGTTCATGGGGCGCGAGTATGGCAGGTGCACCTGCGTGTCAACCAGATGCGGCGTGCGCCCTCAGCTGCCTGCGCCGACCATCGGGAGCACGTCACGCTCCAACAGTCGCAAAGACGTCCAGGCCAGCTCGGGCGGCATCCCGCCGCACAGGGGCTGCATCGACAGCACGCCGAACTGCCCGATGAGTTCGATGGCGTCCGATGGTGTGACGATCCGATACGCCCCGGCGGCCGAGCGCAGGTCGTCGACCGTTGCTGCGGTGGAGAAGCTGGATGCGTTCGAGCCGGCTCCCATCCAGTCGGCGTACATCTGCGCGTCGTGCAGCAGATACGGACCCATGTCGGCCCACGCTTGATCGACGTCGTCGGCGACGAAGACCGACGTCGGTGCGCCATCGGCCGGAGCCATGGTCAAACCCGGTGCGGTTCCGCACCGTGTCGCCTCCGCGTCGTAGGCCTCGGCCAACGCGGGGTCGCTCGTCTGGGGAAGCAGCATCATGCCGAGGCGCGCCGCCCGACGCGCGGCCGCTATCGACCCTCCGCCATACATCAGCATTGGACCGCCGGCGGTGTGGGGTTGGGGTCGCACGTCGATCGGGCGGCCCTCCCACTCGAACCGTTCGCCGGCGAATGCCCGACGAAGCACGTCTATGCGCTCTTCGATCAGCTTGCCGCGCGTCGACGGATCGATGCCGAACATGGCGTACTCCTCGTCGCGGTACCCGAGGCCGATCGTGTAGGTCACCCGGCCGGCGCTGAGGTGGTCGAGCACCGCCATGTCCTCGGCCAGCTTGACCGGGTCATACATGAGCAGCAGCAGGGCTCCGACGTTGATGGACAGCGTGGTGGTTCTGGCG
>CBESNZ010000259.1:0-5082 GCA_965531045.1 uncultured Acidimicrobiales bacterium | reverse complement strand
AGCCGATCGGCGGCCTCTGCGGCGGCGATGAGTTCGCGCACGGCATCGGTGTGCAGCGCCAGTGGCTTTTCGACCCACACGTGGCAGCCGGCGTCAATGGCCTGGGTTGCGATGGCGACGTGGCTTTGTGGTGGCGTCGTGACGTGCACGACGTCGGGTTTCGCCTCGGCCAACATGACGGCGAGGTCGCTGTAGTGGCGAGGGATGTCATAGCGGCGTGCGAGTTGTTCGGCCATGAGCGGCTCGAGGTCACAACACGCGACAACCTCTGCACCGGGATGCAAAATGATGGTCTCGGCGTGATCGTCAGCGACCTTGCCGCATCCGACAATCGCCACGCGTAACGCGGCGGACTGGCTCGTCATGGGTGCAGAAACCTCGAACTGGGGAAGGGAAGTGGCGGGAGACCACAGCTGCACAACGCTACCGCGAGCGCCCGCGCCGTGAAACGGTCCGATCGGCCCAGTTTCGTCTGGGTCGGTCGTTTTCTACGGATCGGGTTGGCTCGGGTTGCAGAGGCCGCCGACTATTCGTGCGTTTCGAGCGGCTCGTCGGGGAGGTCAGCAACCTTCTTGCGACGCTTGCGACGCTCCGGTATCAACGCTCGCATTTCTTCGAGTTGGCCGAAGCAGAGCAGACGGTCATTGCCTTCGAGCGTCCGAGCGCCACGCGGGTTCGGGATGACGGAAGTATCGCGATGAAGTGACAACACGGTGATGTCGCGTTCGCGAAGGCCGGATTCGTCGATGGTCTGTCCGACGTACTCGGACTCCTCGCGGATGAGCAGCTCGGCGACGCCGTAGCCGGTGCTCACCGAGAGTCGTTGGCGAACATCGAGTTCCGGAAACGCCACCTGATTGTCGATGTGGTCGATGATCGCACCGGCGATGTCGAGGTCGGTCGCGGTCTCGATTCCTTCGAGCCCGGGTGACGAGTTGACCTCGAGGATGAGTGGGCCGTGGTCGCTTTCCAGCATGTCGACGCCGGCCACCCGGAGGCCCATGATCTGCGCGGCCCGAACGGCGGTTTCGGCAAACTCGGGCGTGAGATCGATTGCCTCGGTGTGTCCGCCTCGGTGCACATTCGACCGGAATTCGTCGCCTTGGGCGGTCCGGCGCATCGCCGCGACCACGCGGTCGCCGACGACCAGGGCCCGAACGTCGCGACCACGGCTCTCGCTGATGAAACGCTGCAGCAGCACGTTGGTGCCGACGGACTGCAGGGTTTCGATGATCGATTCGGCGACCTTCGCGTCGGGGGCGAGAATGACACCGATGCCCTGGGTGCCTTCCAGCAGTTTGATGATGACCGGTGCGCCGCCGACGCGCTCGATGGCATCGGGAGCGTCTTGCCGGTCGCGAACGAACGTGCTCGCCGGGATCGACAGGTCGTGACGTGACAAGATCTGCAGCGAACGGAGCTTGTCACGCGAGTTGGTGATGCCGGTCGACGTGTTGGGCGTGTACACGTCCATCTGCTCGAATTGACGCACGAGTGCGGTGCCAAAGTAGGTGATCGACGCACCGATCCGAGGCAGGATCGCGTCGTAGTCGTCCAAGGGTTTCCCGCGATATTGCAGGTCGGGCTCGGGGCCGCTGAGGTCGATGGCGAAGCGAAGCGTGTTCAGAACGTCGACCTCGTGGCCGCGATCGAGCGCAGCCACTTTCAGCCGCTTTGTGCTGTAGCTGGTGTTCGCACGCGACAAAATAGCGAGTTTCATGGAGAATCCAATTCGGTTCGGAGAGCGTTTGGGCGTGCCCGGTTGGCACGAAGAATAGCTTGCGGGGGTTTTCCGGTGAGGTACGACCGGCCCGGGTCGACGGTGAACCTCCGACGGAGGGCTTCGCGTCCGATGAGCATACGGAAACCCATCTCGTCGCGCCGGGTGAGGGTGACATCGATGGTGATTTGCTGTGCGCCGACCAGCATCGTCGTGTGGATGACCGGGCGTTTTTCGCTCTGGCCGCTCGAGCTCTTCACCGATCGATACTCGTGCAAAGGAGCCTCGGCTATCACCGACCCCGACATGGAACGCTGCCATGGATGGACCTCGAAGCGAAGCCAGAGGGCTCCGTCACGCTCGAACTCGTGAAGGTCCCAAGCGTGCAGCGACGACGATCGAGCACCCGTGTCGATCTTCGCTTTCACCCACTCGACGTCGAGATCCGGGAGCGTAATCCATTCGCGCCAGCCAATCGGAGTGAGGGGTTCTCGTCGCTTGGCCGGCTTGGTGCGGTTGGCGCGCTCGCCCGAAGCGGTCAACGGTCGGCGCCGACTTCAGCGATGTGCACCACAGCATCGCCTTGGTTCACGCTCGGGTCGAGGGCCAGCCCAATGATGATGCCGTCGATGTTGGCCTTGATCTGGCTGAGTCGATTGCCGAACGAATCGTGTACCCGGCCGAGGAGTTGCCCTTTCGTGACCCGTTCACCGAGCCCGACCGAAAGTTGCGCGAGGCCGCTGCGTCGCACCCGAACCCAGCGAGAGGTGCGGAACTCCAAGGGTGGCGGCGATGGCGGAACATCCATGGCTTGCAGATCGATCATTTCGAGAACCGAGAGCACTCGCTGGATGCCGATGACCCCGGCGGTTATGGATTTCTCGTCGAACCGCCACGCCTCGCCGGCCTCGAAGAGCAGCACGGTTGCGCCGGTCTTCGTTGCTGCGCCCCGCAGCGATCCGTCGCGCACGTTCGAATGCATGAGGACCTCGGTGCCGAACGCCTCGGCAAGGCGGCGGGTCTCGGGGTCGTCGAGATCGGCCCGGATCTGCGGCAGGTTCGTGCGGTGATCCGATCCGGTATGGAGATCGATGCCGACCGAGCAGCGGTTGACCACCTCGGTCATGAAGATATTGGCGATACGGCCGGCCAGGGAACCCCGTGGCGAACCGGGAAACGAACGGTTGAGATCTCGGCGGTCGGGCAGGTATCGGTCGCCGGTCAGGAAGCCGGGCACGTTGACGATCGGCACCGCGACAACCGTGCCGCGAAGGGTGCGGGGGTGAAGGGTCTCGAGCACACGCCGGATGATCTCGATGCCGTTCACCTCATCGCCGTGGGTGGCGGCGTTGAGCCACACCACAGGACCATCCATCGCACCGTGCACGACCAGGATCGGTAACGACAGCGGTGACCCGGTGACCATCTTGGCCACCGGCAGTTCGATTTCCGATCGACTGCCGGGACGGATCTCGTAGTCGCCGATCAGAAACGGCGACCGGGGGCGTTCACTCACGAGTGCATCGCTTCGTCGAGGGGGATGCAGCCCAATCCGGGCTGAGAACGGCGCAATCCATGTGCATTGTCTAGCGCGTGCGCACTCCTACCCGTGGTGCATTCGTGGGAAATTCAGCTGCGAAGGAGCAGGCGTCGCGCCCGTGTTCCCGCGCCGACCCGGGTTTGCATGCCGGCGGTCGTCAATTGGGCGACACGTACCAGGATGACCATGGCCATGACGGTGCCGCCGAATCCGCCGACGATGAGCGCTGGGTCCTGCGTTGTCGCTCCGTACACCAGCCAGATCACGGCTTCGATCGCCGCCATCGTCCACGTGGCGGGGGAGATGCCCCCGACGTGGTTGGCGCGAATCGCAGCCGCAGCGGCCGGGAGAAACTGGAGACCATACGACAGGCCGATCGCCAGACCCGCTCCTTGCCAACCGCCGACGGCGAGTCCAACCAGGGGAACAGCAGCGCTGCCGGCGAATCCGATCAGCAGCGGGCGGCCGGCCGACGGCCCAGCGATGTGGCGATACTGGAACGCGATGGTGAGGTAGAGGGAGGCGGCGACCGTGGACACGGGAAGGAGGCCCCAGAGCTGGCCATGCAGGGCGTAGGCGGTCCACCAGAGGTTCAACGCGATGCCGACGCCAACCCAGACGCCCGAGAGGCCGTCGGTTTGGCCGCGTCGGTGGAGTCGGACCGCTTGGGGCACGATCATGCCGGCGCCGAGCACGTTGGCGACGACGAGCAACAGTGTGAGAGCGAGAGAAGGCATTTCTGTCATCCAGGGAGACGCAGGCGAGTGTAAGGGTCTATATCTACTTAGCGTTGGTGCGTGTTGAGAACCGATTGTAAGGGGCTATTCGCAAATAGCAACAGCGGATGAAGGATTGTTTGGCTAGGGTGGGAGCATGCACCTGTCCGGACCACAGTCCGAGATTCGCTCGACCCTCGAGGTCGCCGTCGACATGATGAATGCGATCGGCCACGACGAACTCGATGCCCGCACGGTGTTGGACGCCGCCGGTTTCCGCCGAGCTTCACAGGCGTCGGCGGCGTCGGTCGGACGGTTGTCCGAACGGCTGCGCGAGCTCCGTCCGCTGTTCGCCGATCTGCCCGGCCTCGACGTTGCGACCGCGAGCGAGCGGGTGAACGAGCAGCTCACCGAACTCCCGATCACCCCTTCGATCGCCGACCACGGCGGTGTCGGCCCACACCTGCATTGGACGCCCGCCACCGCGACATTCGACGACCAGGTGATCTCCGATCTCCTCATGGCGTTGGCCCACGAGCTCTGCGACAACGGAACCGCCCGCTTCGGCCGGTGCGCCGCAACCGACTGCGAACAATTGTTCTACGACGGGACGCGCAACCGATCGCGTCGGTTCTGCGCCGATCCGCGCTGTGCCAGCCGTACGCACACCGCCGATCACCGGGCGCGCCGCCGGCAGCGGTCTTGACGCGACGGTCTGCGGCGTAGGATTTGCCGGTGTCCGAACCACTGATCTCCGCGCTCGATGCCACCGGTGTGGCCTACGAGTTGGTCGACTGCGATCCGGCCTTGGCCGACACCGCTGCGTTCTGCGAGGCCTACGGCTACGCACTCGAGGATTCGGCCAACACGATTCTGGTGGCGGGCAAGGCCGATCCGCCCGTGCACGCCGCCTGTATCTTGTTGGCGCACACCCGCCTCGACGTGAACAAGGTGGTGCGAAAGCGCCTCGGTACCCGCAAGGCCTCGTTCGCCGACGGTGCCGACACCGAAGAGATAACCGGCATGACCATCGGCGGCGTCACCCCGTTCGGCTTGCCCGCCGGTCTGCCCCTCTGGGTCGACGCCGCCGTGATGGAGCGCGACCG